>JAIFMT010000107.1 GCA_020048295.1 Rhodoferax sp. | reverse complement strand
TCCATCGCCTCAGACCAGCACAGCGGAAACCGGCCGTCGCAGTGATTGCGGCAGGGCCGGTCCGCGACCAAAGCGCACCACCAGATCGGGCCGTTGGTCACCGAGTCCGAGCCCGGATGCGAACTGCGGCCGGATCGCGGCAACTTCAACGGGTTGGTTGAGCATCGCGTTGCGGATGCCCAACGCCGTGGCCTGCAGCGCAAAGCGCTCGTAGCACCGACCCACCTCGACCCAGTGCGCCTTGTCCGCCACCTGGCCGACAAACACCGCGAGGCCGCTGGAGGTGCGAATCTGCCGGGCGTATTTGTCGTTTTCAGTCTTGGCCTGAAAGAACCAGCTGAATGCCAACTCGCCCAGCCAAGTCGGAATGGCGGGATTGCCAGTGGTGGCACTGAACAGTCCATCACCAGTGCGCACTGCATCCGCGCCGTTAAAGCGGATCCAGGCCTTGAGTTCCTTGACAAAGGCCGGATCGGCCATTTGAGCGCTGTTGGCGGCAAGCACTTGCGCCAGCACGCGCTCCATGGCGCTGCGCTCGGTCAGCAAATGAATGTGGACACCGCTGGAACTGCCCGCCTGTTCGAGCAACGTCAGCTCTGCAGTGGACAGCGGCTTGCCGTCGTAATCGCCACGCGTGCATTGGCGCGATGCCATGGCGTTGAACAAGGGAGTGGTCTGGGCAGCTACCGTCGCCAGCGACATACTGATGCCATCACGCATCGCGTCAAAGCGGGACTCGGCCCGCAGCCCGTGGGCCAACGCCGCCTGGACCAGGTTCTCGGTAGCGCAGCCCAGCGAGACGAACAGGTGGTGGTCGTCCGGGTCCACCGCCGGGCAGCGCCGCGACAGGTCCGGCAGGATGGTGATCTCCCGGTCTTCGACGCTGAATTTCCAACACTGGGTGTTGTGGCTGGAGGGGGCCAGCGTGGCGTAGCGCACCAGTTCCTGGCCAAGGGCTGCACCGTTGAAACCACTCAAGGCCCCCAGCCGCCAGGTTTGCGCCGCCAGCGCCGCATAGCTGGCGGGAGCGGATTCCGGCGCACAAGCAGAAGTCGCCAGTGCACCCCCTAGCAGTCCTGGTGCCGAGAGAGAAAATTGCCTGCGTGTCATCATGATCGAGAAGCCTCCTGGTGCCCAATATAGGCCAGTCCATGGGCCAATTCGGTGTGCCAGCGCACCGACCTGGCGTTCACCAGCCGCTATCTTCGGGATGCGCCTTCGCCACACGGCGCAACGATCACCCCACCGATCCAAACAAACCCGCACAAACTTTCATGGACTCAAACGCGAATGACCTTGCGCTGCAGGCGCTGCGGGTGTCAGAGAGCCGCTACCGGCGGCTGTTTGAAACAGCGCGCGACGGCATTGTGCTGCTCAACGCCAGCACCGCGCAGATTGAAGATGTCAACCCCTTTCTGATCGAGATGCTGGGTTACTCACACGCTGAGTTCCTGGGCAAAAAACTGTGGGAAGTCGGTGCTTTTGCTGACATTGTGGAAAACCAGGAGAAGTTTACCGAGTTGCAGATCAAGGGCTATGTGCGTTACGAAGACCTGCCCCTCAAAACCAAGGCGGGCAGAAAAATCGAGGTTGAATTTGTCAGCAACAGCTACGACTGCGAAGGCGTTTTGGTCATCCAGTGCAATATCCGTGATATTTCTGACCGCAAAAAGGCCGAACACCAAATCAATGAGCTGGCCTTTTTTGACCCGCTGACGCATTTGCCCAACCGTACCTTGTTGCAAGACCGCCTGCGTCAGGCCATGGCCGTGAGCGCCCGCAGCGCCGACTATGGTGCGGTGCTGTTTCTGGATCTGGACCATTTCAAGGTGCTCAACGACTCACTGGGCCATGCCAAGGGCGATATGCTGCTCGTGCAGGTGGCGCAGCGCTTGTGCGCCAACGTGCGGGTGGGAGACACCGTAGCGCGCCACAGCGGTGACGAATTCGTCGTGATTCTGGAGAGCCTGAGCGCCCATCCCACCGAGGCGGCAACCCAGACCAAAGACATCGGTGAAAAGATCCTCGCCGCGCTGAGTCAACCCTGCCGGCTCGGCGACACCGACCACCTCAGCACCGCCAGCATGGGTGCCACCATGTTTTGCGGCACGCAGAGCTCGATCGACGACTTGCTCAAGCAAGCGGATCTGGCCATGTACCAATCCAAAGGGACTGGGCGCAATGCCATGCAGTTTTTTGACCCCGCCATGCAGATTGCGGTGCAGCAGCGTGCCACTCTGGAGCGCGAGTTGCGCGTTGCCATCCAGGCGCAGCAACTGGTGCTTTACTACCAGGCGCAGGTGGTCGGCAGTGGCCGTGTCATCGGGGCTGAAGTGCTGGTGCGCTGGCAGCACCCACAGCGTGGCGTGGTGTTGCCGGTCGATTTCATCGCCCTGGCGGAGGAAACCGGCCTGATCGTGCCGCTCGGGCTGTGGGTGCTGGAGGCGGCCTGCACCCAATTGGCACGGTGGGCCAGCCAGCTCAAAATGGCATCTCTCTCGCTGGCGGTGAACGTGAGTGCGCACCAGTTCCGTCGCCCGGAGTTTGTCGGGCAAGTGCTCGACATCCTCCAGCGCACGGGAGCCAACCCACAGCGGCTGAAGCTGGAAATCACGGAAACTCTGCTGATTGACAACGTGCCCGAAGTGATTGAAAAGATGTTCACGCTCAAGGCCAAAGGCGTGAGTTTTTCGCTGGACGACTTTGGCACCGGCTACTCGTCGCTGGCGTACCTCAAGCGCATGCCGCTGGACCAATTGAAGATCGACCGCCTCTTTGTGCGCGATATCCTGAGCGACCACAACGATGCCGCCATTGCCAAAATCATCATCACCCTGGCCCAGAGTCTGGGCTTGAGCGTGATTGCCGAGGGCGTTGAAATTTCGGCCCAGAGCGATTTTTTGGCCCGCCTGGGCTGCCATGCCTACCAGGGATTTTTCTTTTCCAAACCCCTTCCCCTGGCCAATTTCGAGCAGTACACGCAACAGGGACAGTGACGCATCGACCAACGCGCTGCACTCGGTGTGCCAGTGTGCAAGCAGCTCGCATTGTTGTGGGTTTTAGCCTCTGGATAAGGACTCTGTCTTGCCTAGCGGCGCTTGTTCAGCGTCACGCCATTGGGCGTGGGTGTCCATGCTGGCATTGCAATTGGAATTGGTGTACTCAGAATGGGAGATGCGCGCAGGAGCCAGTGCATTGGGTTCGCCAGCGCACAGATCATTGCTTGGCGTTGCCCTATCTTTGGGGAATGAAAACTCTATTTGGTTCTTTGTGGTGTGTGGTTCTGTTCGGGGGGTGCAGCACCATGTTGCCCCAATCGAATACAGAGTCCACGCCGTTTTCCAGCTTTGAAGAAGTGCGTGCCGCCTTCGAAAAACTTGAACCCATGAAAAGCGACAAGAGCACGCTACGGGCCAACGGGTTCAACCCTTCCGAGCACCCCAACACCAAATTGCTGACCCACTCGGACGTGGTGCGGCTTTTTGTGCCGAGCGCATTGCTCAAGCGCGATGACCTCGACCCTGGCATTCTGGCCTGCCTGGAAGCGCGCGATGCCTGCCATGGACTGGAGCTTGATGCGGCAAAAATTTCCCGCGTACGCACCGGAAACTTTTTCACCGACTTCGCCAACTTCCATCGTCGCACCGAGACCACCGGCTGGCGTTTCCATGGCCTGATCCTGTTTGTCAACGATCTGGTGGTGTATCGGTCGTGGGGGGGTCAACCCCGGGTCAACGAGGTGGAGCTCAGCACAAACCCGCTGGGACCGTTGCAAGACGTCGGTCCGTCGCTGTTGTCGGTCAAATAGCCTGCAACATTGGCGCGTGCGTTGCCAAGCCGGGCGGCTTGGCCTGTTGGCGCTCAGCGCATGTCGAATAGTTCTTCGTGAAAGTTCGTGCTGGCCAATCCCCGGGTGGCAAAGTCGGTTTGCAGCGCGTGGCCAAAACCCGCCGGACCGCAAAACCAGATATCGCCGGTTTGCCAGTCTGGCACCAGTTCGCAAATGCGTTGCGCCGTCAGTCGGCCATCTTTGGCTTCAACCAGCACATGCAGCGTCACCCGGGCTTCGCGGGCCAGACGCCGGAGCTTGTGAATCGCCAGGTTGTAGGGTGAAGCCGTGGCGTAGAACAGGTCAATCGGCTTGTCAAAGGGTTGCACTTTGAGTTCTTCCAGGCGAGCCACAAAGGGTGTGATGCCAATGCCGCCACCGACCCAAATCTGCCGGGGGCACGGGCTGTCGAAGGTGAACTGCCCATAGGGTCCCTCGACTTTGACCGGGTCACCCACCTTGAGGCTTTGGGGCAACACCCGGGTGTAGTCACCCAGGTCCTTGATCAAAAAATTCATGTGACCGTCACCCGACCAGGCTGATGAAATAGTGAACGGGTGTGCGCCTTCGCGGGCATCAAAGGTCACAAATACAAACTGCCCACTGGCATGTCCTGACCAGCGCCCCCTGACGCGCACCGCCACTTCCAGCACCCGCACCTGCGCGTGGTAGGTGACCTGCAGCACGATGCCCACTGCCCGGCGACTCAGGCCAACGCGCCGAAACACGATGACAACCGCCGCCACGCTGCCGCCCAGCATCAGCACGGCCATGACTGGACCAAGCAACGCACCCCAGTAGCTGAACTTCATCAGCACCACCGAATGAAACACCAAAAACAGGTACGCCACTGCCAGCAGACGATGGGTTTTGAAGAACAGCCGGTACGGAAACCACTTCACCAACGCCAGCACGATCAGCACCACGGTGGCGTAAAAAGCCCACTCACCCAACCCTTCAGCCAGGCCGCGCTGGCTCTGCAACCACTTGAAAATCGGGGCAGCGGGTTCTGGCATGTGGCCGCGCACGGACCGTTCCATCCAACCCAGATCAACCAGCCAGCCCGGGAGTTGTTTGCCCAGCCAGTGCAGCGTGACCAAGACCAGTGCACTGATGCCCAGCCACTTGTGCAGCCGGTACATCTTGTCCAGCCCGCCCAAAAAGGGCTCCAACGCAACAGGCCGCGCTGCCAGCATCAGCGCCACACTCATCACGCCGATGCCCATGATGCCGGTGAAATTGATGAACGAGGCGCGCCAGCTGCCAAAAGTGGCAGGCAACACCAGCCACAAATCCGCCAGCCACCACACGGCAGCCAGCCCTAACAGAAAACCCCAGAAGCTCAGTTTGATAGTTCTCACGGCTTTCCCGACACTGAGCACGACCCCTGCGTGCTACCCGGCTGACTCAACAGTCTCAGCCCGGGTAGCTTGACTGAAGTCGCAAGAACGCTCTGTGCGGTGACGCACGCTGCCCACCCTACCGACCACTACCTGCTGCTGGCCGAGGGTGACCGCGCTGCTGAAGGGCCGACATTTGACGTGACTGTGTTCGGCATCGCACAGACCCCGGGCTGGCGCGGAAATTACGATTTGTTTCCACTTCCAGGTCAACTGCATGCACTTCGCCACCGGGCCACATCCCCCCCTGCTGGAACGATGGGGTCAATACGTCACCACAGCCGCTGCGCAGGCCTATGCCCTGCTCGGCTTTCTGGGTGAAAGCGCCCTGGCACTGGCTGGCTGGCTGGCGCACCCGGCGCGCATCCGCTGGCGGCCGATTTTGTTCAACCTGCGCAGTGGCGGCTTTGATGCGCTGCCCATTGTTGGCACGCTGTCGTTTCTGCTGGGCATTGTGGTGGCCTACCAGGGCGCAGACCAGCTGCGCCAATACGGTGCCAACATTTTTGTCGCTGACTTGGTGGGCCTGTCGATGCTGCGCGAGTTTGCGCCTTTGATGACCGCCATCATCATTGCCGGGCGGTCTGGCTCGGCTTATGCCGCGCAGATTGGCACCATGGCAGTGACGCAGGAGATTGATGCCATGCGCACCATCGGCATTGCGCCGCTGGAGATGCTGGTGCTGCCCAAGATGCTGGCGCTGGTGATCGCCCTGCCGCTGCTGACCGTGTTTGCCGACCTGCTGGGGGTGTTTGGTGGCATGTTGATGGCGCGGGCCCAGCTCGGGGTAGGTTTTGCAGAGTTTCTGGAGCGTTTTTCCAAGGCGGTCAGCGTCACGTCTTATCTGGTGGGCATCGGCAAGGCGCCGGTGTTTGCCGCCATCATTGTGCTGGTAGGGTGTTTTCAGGGCTTTCGCACCCAAGGGGGTGCCGACAGTGTGGGCCGGCAAACCACACGCGCGGTGGTGCAGTCGATCTTTCTGGTGATCGTGGCGGATGCGCTGTTTTCCGTGGCTTTCAGCGTGCTGGACTTGTGACATGCCCAATGCGCCCAAAACCCAAAACAGCGTCTCACGTGGTGCACAACGGGGTCGATCTGGCGGTGCGCCGTGCCGAAATTTTTGCCGTGATCGGCGGCAGCGGCTCGGGCAAATCAACGCTGCTGCGGGAAATGATTTTGTTGCAAATCCCCAATGCGGGCCAGATCAAGGTGCTGGGAGTCGATCTGGCCGACATCACCGATGCAGCCGCGTTGGCCTTACGCCAGCGCTTTGGCGTGTTGTTTCAGCACAGAGGCCTGTTTGGCGCGCTGACGGTGCTGGAAAACATTGGCCTGCCGCTGCGCGAGCATCGCCAGCTTGACGATCCCGCAGTCGATGCCATTGCCAATCAAAAACTGGCAGCGGTAGGGCTTGATGCGGCGGTAGCCAGCCAATACCCCTCAGAGCTCAGCGGCGGCATGTTGAAACGTGCCGCGCTGGCGCGGGCGCTGGTGCTGGAGCCCGAGTTGTTGTTTCTGGACGAGCCCACTGCCGGGCTCGACCCGCAAAGTGCCGCCGGTATTGATGCACTGGTGCTGGGTCTGCGCCAGCAATCGGGTCTGAGCATCGTGATGATCACCCACGACCTGGATTTGCTGTGGCAGGTGGCTGATCGTGTGGCCGTGCTGGCCGACGGCAAAGTCCAGGCCACGGGCACCATGGCGGAACTCTCCAACATGGACAACCCCAGCATCCAACCCTTTTTTGACGGGCCGCGCGCACGCGCAGCGCAGGCGCAAGCCCAAACCCCAGCTGCTGTCCAACCCAAGGAGTCATCATCGAAACCAAAGTGAATGTTGCCGTGGTGGGTGCTTTTGTGCTGGCATTGGGTGCCCTGCTGGTGGCGGGCGTGTTGTGGCTGGCCTCGGGCGGTGCCTGGCAAACCAAATACGATGTCTTCCAGGCGGTGGAAGAAGAGTCGGTGGCTGGCCTCAACCTGAACGCACCGGTCAAGTACAACGGCGTCGATGTCGGCAAAGTGCAGGCCATCGCGCTCGATCACAGCAACCCCCAAACCGTCAATCTTTTTTTCGCCATTGAGCGTGGCACGCCGGTCAAGGAAGACACCCTTGCCGTCCTGAAAACCCAGGGGCTCACCGGCATTGCCTATGTGGAGCTCAGCGGCGGCAGCGTTGCCTCACCGCTGCTGCGCGCCAAGGAGGGTGCTCGCTATCCGGTGATTCGAACCGCACCGTCCCTGTCGGCCCGGCTGGAAAACGTGCTGTCAAGCGTGCTGGCCAAACTGGACGACACCTCCAACAACATCAACGCCATCCTCAGCAAGGAGAATCAGGCAGCCCTCTCCAGCACGCTGGCTGACGTGGCAGTCATCGCACGCACCGTGGCAGCAAGACAGGACAGCATGGATGCCGGCCTGCTGGACGCCGCCAAAACCTTCAAAAATACGGCCAAAGCCAGCGCCAATCTGGACCAGCTGGCACAGCGCATCGGGCGCGCTGCCGACGCGGTGGAAAACATGGGTCTGGAGGTCGCCAAAACCAGCATCAGCGCCGGCGCGACGGTGGATGTTGTTGGCGTCGATGTGAAACGCTTCAGCAGTGAAACCCTGCCCGAGCTCGAACGCCTGATGGGCGAGCTGAGCGCCTTGAGCAGTTCGCTACGTCGGTTGACCGAACAGACCCGGCGCGATCCGAAAGGGCTGTTTTTTGGCCACACACCGGTGCCAGACGGCCCGGGCGAAACCGGGGGAAAACCATGAACATTTTGCAAACAACCGGCCTGGCGGGATGGGCCAGGGTGCTGGCAATCCTGCTAAGCGCCTTGAGTCTGGGCGCCTGCAGCGTGCTGGGCAAAGCCTCGGCACCGCCGCCCGCGTTTTACGCGCTTGACGCTGCACCGGCCACCGCCACCCAGCCGATGCCAGACACTGCGCCCGGTGCCAAGCTGACGCTCATCATCAGCCCGCCCCTCGCCGCCTCCGGCTTTGACAGCCAGCGCATCGTTTACCTGCGGGAGGCGCATCACCTGGAATACTTTGCCCACAGCGAGTGGGTCGATCCACCGGCGCGCATGCTCGGACCCCTGCTGGTGACAGCGGCGCAACAAACCGGCGCTTTTGCCGCCGTGGTGCTGGCCTCGGGCACAGCGGCAGGCGACCTGCGCTTGAGCACCGACATCCTGCAACTGCAGCACAACTTTCAAACCACCCCGAGCCGGGTGCAACTGACACTGCGCGCTTACCTGGCGACACCCCGCAAGGCGGCGTGGCGGCGGCCAACCGGGTGGTGCAAGAAGTGTTGACGCAGGTGGCGCAGTTTTTGGTTACCCGGCCAAAGTGAGCGCATGAAACTGCCTTTGCCATGGTCGCGCGTCCTGCTCTGGGTGGGTGTCGCGCTGATCAGCCCGGTCCTACTGGCCACGCTGTATATCGCCCTGTTTGGCTGGAACTGGCTGCGCAGCCCGCTAGAGCGCCTGGCAGCCGATCAAACTGGCCGGGTGCTGGCGATCCAAGGTGACATGACTTTAAGCCTCGACTGGCCGGGCGTGCAGCTTCAGGCCGCCCAGGTGACGTTTGCCAACCCGGCCTGGGCCAAAGCGCCACAGATGCTGGCCGCTGCGGGGGTGGTTGTCAGCGTGGATGTGCCGGCGCTGCTGCGGCGCAAGCTGATCTTTGCGCAGGTGACACTGGATCGGGCCCGTGTCTTTCTGGAGCGGTCCGCCGATGGCCGAAAGAGCTGGCTGTTGGACCTTGAACAACGAGACGAGCAAGCGTGCATCGAGATCGGACGGGTGACACTCGACCACGGCACGCTGGGTTATGACGATGTCAGCCAGAATACCAGCCTGCGCGCCGAACTCTCGACCACCGCGCAAGCGGCCACGGGCAGCAGCACCGCCGACCTGCGCTTCAGCGCCGTCGGCCGCTACAAGGGCCTGGCCGTCAAGGCCGCAGGCAGTGGCGGACCGGTGCTGGCACTGCGCGACATCACCCTGCCCTATTCGCTCACGCTCGATGGCAGCGTCGGCCAGACCGGTGTGCACCTCAATGGCAGCGTCACGGGTTTGCTCACCTTCACCGCCATCGACATGCGCATGACCCTGCGCGGTGACAGCCTGGAGCAGCTCTACCCCCTGCTGGGCATCGCGCTTCCGGCCACGCGCAGTTATGTGACGCAGGGACACCTGCTGCACAGCGGCAACACCTGGCGTTACGAGGACTTCACCGGTCGGGTGGGCACCAGCGATCTGGCGGGTTATGTACAAGTGACCACCAGCAGCAAGCGCCCGATGCTGATCGCCAACTTACGTTCCGAGTTGCTCGACCTGGACGATCTGGGGCCGGTGATCGGTGTTGGTCCTGCCAAGCTGGCACTGGTGGCGGCTCCGTCGCTGGCAGCCCGCCGGGTGTTGCCAGAGGTGCCGTTCAACACCCAGCGCTGGGACTCGGTGGACGCAGATGTCCAGTTCCACGCCGAGAAACTTCGCCGCAACCAAACACTGCCGCTGGACAAGCTGGCGTCGCATCTGCAACTGCGTGACTCGGTATTGACACTTGACCCGCTCAATTTTGCTTTGGCCGGCGGCCAGCTCAATGCCAAGGTCACGCTGGACGGACGCAGCCAACCGATTCAAGCGCACGCCCAGGTGCGCGCTCGCAAGGTGCTGCTGGCCCAGCTGTTTCCGGCCTTCGACCTGAGCAAAAGCAGCATTGGCCAGGTCAACGGCGAATTCGATCTGGCCGGCAGCGGCAACTCGGTGGGCCAGATGCTGGCCAACGCCAGCGGCAAGCTGGGTCTGGTGGTCGCGGGCGGGCAGATCAGCAAGCTGATGATGGAACAGGCCGGCCTGCACCTGTGGGAAATACTGACCCTGAACCTGACCGGTGATCGGCTGGTGAAATTGCGCTGCGCGGTGGCAGATTTTGATGTCAAGCGGGGGGTGATGCAAACCGAGGCGCTGGTGTTTGACACCGAGGTCACCACCTTGATAGGCACCGGCAGCATCGACCTGGGGCAGGAAACGCTGGACATCACACTCAACCCCAAGACCAAAAAGACCAGCCCTGTGGCTTTGCGCAGCCCGATCTACATTCGCGGCAATTTTGCGCACCCGGATATCCGCATTGACAAAGGGCGGGTGGTAGGACGCGCCGCCGGGGCTGTGGCTCTGGGCATCATCAATCCGCTGCTGGCGTTGATTCCGCTGGTTGATGCTGGCCCTGGCCAGGACAGCGATTGCCGTCAACTGGTGCGTGATGCCAGAGCGTGGCCGCGCACAAAAAGCCCATCTCGGCCATGATGGCGTGGGTCATCTATATCGAAGGACATGAACAATGCACAAGCCATTCTCAATGATTCGGGAGTTTCAACTTGCCGACTGGTTCACGCTGGCGAATGCAATTTGCGGCATGGGAGCCATGTTTTCCATGATGACCTACCTGGAAGTCCGCGATGTCGTCCATATTTACTTTGCCTGCGGGCTCATCCTGGCGGCGTTTGTGTTTGACGTACTGGACGGACGGATTGCCCGATGGCGGCAGCAAACATCGGTACTGGGGCGTGAACTGGACTCGCTTGCTGACATCATCTCCTTTGGTGTCGCACCGGCTTTACTGGCATATGGCTGCGGCATGCAAGGGCTTTACGACCGCATCATCCTGACTTGTTTTGTCGCCTGTGGCGTGTCTCGCCTGGCCCGCTACAACGTCACGGCTGAGGCACTGTCGGCGGGACAAGACAAAGTCAAATATTTCGAGGGAACACCCATACCGACCTCGTTGCTGCTGGTTTTTCTACTGTGGGTAGCAGCCATGCAGGGGGCCTTGGGTGACGCCCTTTGGTTTGGGCGCATCCTGCTGGCAGGTTTCACATTGCACCCATTGGTCTTGTTGTTCGCACTCTCTGGCGCATTGATGGTCAGTCGAGTTCGAATACCCAAGCTTTGAACCCGGATTCCTCAGTTGAACGCGTCCGATCGAGCCGCTGGCGGCGCGTCTGGGTAGCACCGGTAGCGACTCGGCAA
>JAIFMT010000149.1 GCA_020048295.1 Rhodoferax sp. | reverse complement strand
TCACGTACCCATGCCCAGCTGATTGCAGAAAAGGTTGAAACCGCCGAACAGTTTGCCGCACTCAATGCCCAGGGTGTCACGTTGTTTCAGGGGTATTGGGTTGCCAACCCTGAAGTGATCAAGACCAAGGTGGTGTCTCCCGAGCATGCACATGTGCTGCAGTTGCTGAATCTGGTGCGCAATCAGGCCAGCACAGATGCCATCGAGTCCGCGCTGAAAAGAGACGCGGTACTCGGTTTTAACCTGATGCGTTTGATCAATTCCTGTGGTTTTGGGCTGACCCGAGAGGTCACATCATTTCGTGATGCGGTGATGTTGATGGGGCTCAATCGCCTGTTGCGCTGGGCGGCACTGTTGCTGATTACCGCTAAAACCAATGGTTCATCGTCGGTGTTTGGTACGACGGCGGTGGTACGAGGACGCATGATGGAGCTGCTGGCTGCCAATGCCGCCACCACCGAAGAGCGCGACAGCGCGTTTTTGGTGGGACTGTTTTCGTTGCTGGACAAAATGCTGGGGATACCACTGGACCAGGCGCTGTCGTTGTTGTCGCTGCCGCAGGCCGTGACGGACGCCGTGCTGCAAGGCACAGGTGTTTTTGGCGAGATGCTGATGCTGACGGTTGCGTGTGAAAACAACGACGACACCATGTGTGCCGAAGCCGCAACCGCGCTGGGTTTGGACAACCACCAGATCAACATGGCCCACATGGAAGCGCTGATCTGGGCTGATAACCTGGTGAATGTTGCTTGATGCCTGCTTGATGGCTGCTTTCGCCGAAAGCACATCTGGTACCCAAAAATAGGCCAACAAAAACCCCGCCTTCACCCCATGGCCACCACCAACACTAACCTGTCATTCTTTATCTGATCGGTTGCCTAGCTGTTGCGCGGCGATACAAACAGTCCGAATATGGTAAGGTCATCCTGCCATTTACCTTGCTGCGCCGCCTGGACTGTGTGCTGAATGCTGAATGCTATTAAAGTTGAAGTTTTGACCGAGAAAACGCTGCGTGAGAAAGCCGTGTAGCATCAATATTGATGACTCACTTCTGAATGAGGGATGGCAGCGCCAGCGTATCGAGCAAAATGTGGGTCACACACAGCCTACACGCCAATAAACACAAGGCGCTCACGGCAACCACAAGCGAACACTCTCACTGTGCTTGCCTTTAGGCTGTTAACCCGTGGTTTGCGCAGGCCGCGCTGGCAACTGAACCTGAAAAACGATCAACCGGAATGAAACAATGAATTTAATAGCTATCCCCGCTCGTCTATCAACCGCTAGCAATACATTTGACGCTGATTTCAAGGCGCGCCTGCATTGGTCGGCTGAGACCGATGCAGGCATTGAGCAGCGTGTGGCCGACATTCTGGCTGACGTGCAACAGCGTGGTGATGTTGCCGTACTGGACTACACGGCGCGTTTTGACGGCCTGCAGGCTGGCAGCATGTCAGCGCTGGAGCTAACCCAGGCCGAATTGAAAGCCGCGTTTGATGCCCTGCCCGATGCGCAGCGCCAGGCGCTGGAGCAAGCTGCCTGGCGCGTGCGCAACTACCATGAAGCACAACGCAAAGCCAGCGGCGAGAGTTGGAGCTACCGCGATGAGGACGGTACCTTGCTCGGTCAAAAAGTCACCCCATTGGACCGCGTCGGCATTTACGTGCCCGGTGGCAAGGCGGCCTACCCATCCAGTGTGCTGATGAACGCCATTCCCGCGCATGTGGCGGGTGTTGGTGAAATCATCATGGTGGTGCCCACCCCCAAAGGTGAGAAAAATGCGCTGGTGCTGGCCGCGGCCTTTGTGGCCGGGGTCACGCGTGCTTTCACCATTGGCGGCGCACAAGCGGTGGCCGCGCTGGCCTACGGCACCGCCACCGTTCCCAAGGTGGACAAAATTACCGGCCCAGGCAACGCCTATGTGGCCAGCGCCAAAAAGCGCGTATTTGGCGTGGTCGGCATCGATATGATCGCCGGCCCCAGCGAAATTCTGGTGCTTGCCGATGGGTCAACGCCACCGGACTGGGTGGCGATGGATTTGTTCAGTCAGGCCGAGCACGACGAACTGGCACAAAGTATTTTGCTATGCCCGGACGGCGCGTACATCGAACAAGTGCAGGCCAGCATCAGCCGCCTGCTGCCCGAGATGCCACGGCGCGAGATCATTGCCAAGTCACTGACCGACCGTGGCGCACTGATTCTGACCCGCAACATGGAAGAAGCCTGCCAGATCAGCAACCGGATTGCCCCGGAGCACCTGGAGGTCTCCAGCCGCGACCCGCACCGCTGGGAGCCACTGCTGAAACACGCCGGGGCGATTTTTTTGGGTGCCTACACCAGCGAAAGCCTGGGCGACTACTGCGCTGGCCCCAACCATGTGTTGCCCACCAGTGGAACCGCCCGCTTCAGCTCGCCGCTGGGCGTTTACGACTTTCAAAAGCGCAGCAGCCTGATTGAGGTCAGCGAAGCTGGTGCCCAGACGTTGGGCCAGATTGCCTCAGTGCTGGCGCACGGCGAGGGTTTGCAAGCCCACGCACGCGCCGCAGAAATGCGTTTGAAATAACCATTGAATCAAGGCAAAGAGAGGAAATCGCCCTCCGGCACGATCCTGCGGAGTTGGCGACCATTGACACGGTAGGTGATCCAGAGCTGTTTGCGTTGGCCGTCAGCGGGGTCACCACCAGCGGCATCATTGTCAACTTTCAGGCTTAGCCGCCCGTTATGAACCCGCTCCTGCAGGCGCTCGGTGATGTTATGTCTGCGGTTACCTGCCCCATATTCAGCCGACACGATGCGCAGGCGGTCGTCTGAAGAGTTGCTGCTACCGCCACTGCCACCAAAACCGGGGCGATCACCACCCCAATCGTTGTCGTTGTTGTCCTGACCCCAGTCGCCGCCGCCCCAGCCACTGAACTGTGCGCCATCAACCCAGCTCTGCTCCGGGTACTCAAAAGTTCGCAGCTGCCCGTTGGGGCCGCGCGCAAAAATTCGCAGTGTCTTCGGGCGGCCCTTGTCCGGATCGGTGCCAAAGGTCTCGTTACGCAGCCGAAAACGTTCGTCACGTCTGGCCAGTTCACGCAGTCGTTGCGTCACGTCAATGTGGTTTCGATTGGTGCCGTAACGCGCCCGCAAAATTTTGTAGTCGCCGTCACCGCCATCGTTGTAGCCGGGTTTGTTGCCCCAGCCTTCATTGCCGTCACCACCCTGGCCCCAGCCACCACTGCCCCAACCACTGAATTGCCCTCCATCGACCCAACTGCCTTCGGTGTACTCGAAGGTCCGCGAGCGACCCCGTCCATCGGTTGCAATGATGCGCAGGGTTTTGACACGGCCACGGTCAGGATCTGTCCCAAACGTCTTGTTGCTCAGACGAAAACGGGCATCCCTGCGGGCAAGATCGCGCAGTTGCTGGGTGACATCGATATGCCGCTCCGAGCTGCCGTAAAAGGCGCGCTGAATTTTGTATTCGTCTTGTTCCCAGGCAGCCCAAGCCGAAGTCATGGGTGCTGAAACCCAAGCAGCAATGATAGAAACCAGTCCACCCAATTCACGTCTACGCATGGTCAGATACTCCTATGTTTATCAAGTTGTCCGCAGATGATAGGGGAGATCATGCCGCACTGGCAACGCATAGTTGCCCCAAGCTGGCCTTGGCTAGCCCTACACTAGGTGGTGAACTACCCTGCGACGATTTTTATCCCGGTGAAATTACGAGAATGTTTCCGTCTGATCTGCCAATAACTGCCCGCATCAGACCTGACGTGAGGGCGATGCACGCTTATGTCGTGCAAAACGCCTGCGGCATGGTCAAGCTCGATGCGATGGAAAACCCGCACCAGTTGTCGCCTGCGCTGCAGGAAGAGCTGGGCCAGCGCCTTGGTGCGTTGGCGCTTAACCGCTACCCGGACGGTCGTGTCAACGACTTGCGTTGTGCTTTGGCCAGGCATGCCGACTTGCCCGATGGTTTTGATCTGATGCTCGGCAACGGGTCCGACGAATTGATCAGCCTGCTGGCGCTGGCCTGCGCGCTACCGCCCACGGCCAGCAACGCTTACCAAAAAGCCTGCGTGTTGGCCCCGCTACCGGGTTTTGTGATGTACGCCATGAGCGCACAGTTGCAGGGGCTGGACTTTATCGGCGTGCCTTTGACGGCTGACTTTGAACTGGACTTGCCCGCCATGCTGGCCGCTATCCATCAGCACCAGCCGGCACTGACTTACCTGGCTTACCCGAACAACCCAACGGCCAATTTGTGGAGCGATGCGGCCATGGAAGCCGTCATTGAAGCAGCGGGTGAACAAGGTGGCCTGGTGGTCATCGACGAGGCGTACCAGCCGTTTGCCGCCAAAAGCTACATCGACCGGCTGACCCGTCACCCGCACGTACTGTTGCTGCGCACGCTGAGCAAATTTGGTCTGGCCGGTGTCCGGCTGGGCTATCTGTGCGGGCCACAGCTGCTGATTGGCCAGATCGACAAGGTGCGTCCGCCCTACAACGTCAGCGTGCTGAACTGCGAGGCGGCGCTGTTTGCGCTGGAGCATGAAGAGGTTTTCAAGGCTCAAGCCCTTGATGTGGTTGCACAGCGTGCTATTGTTGTTGATTCATTGAGACATCTCGCCAAAGTGAAGGTGTTCCCCAGCGAAGCCAACATGATTTTGCTGCGCGTGCCCGACGCAGACAAAACCTTCGACGGCATGAAGGTCCACGGGGTGCTGATCAAGAACGTTTCTAAAATGCATCCCCTGCTTAACAATTGCCTGCGTTTGACCATTGGCACCGCTGCTGAAAACCGTCAGATGCTGGCCGCTCTGAAAGTTTCGCTATGACAAATTACCCCCTGACCGAACTCCCTGAAGTGCCGGCGACTTGCGCCCCGCGCATTGCGGAGCTGGCCCGCAACACCGCTGAAACGCAAGTCTCGGTGCGCATTAATCTGGATGGCAGCGGCGAGTCGCGGCTGCACACTGGCATTGGTTTCTTTGACCACATGCTCGACCAGATTGCCCGTCACGGCATGATCGACCTCGACATTGATGCCGAAGGCGACCTGCATATTGACGGCCACCACACGGTGGAAGATGTCGGCATCACGCTGGGGCAGGCGCTGCGCCAGGCCATTGGCGACAAAAAAGGCATTCGCCGCTACGGCCACGCGTATGTGCCGCTCGATGAGGCGTTAAGCCGCGTCGTGATTGATTTTTCTGGCCGGCCTGGGTTGGTGATGGACGTGCAGTTCAAGGCCGGCATGATCGGCAGCTTTGATACCCAGTTGGTGCATGAATTTTTTCAGGGCTTCGTCAATCACGCACTGGTTTCGTTGCACATCGACAACCTCAAGGGCCACAATGCGCACCACCAGGTTGAGTCGATTTTCAAGGCGTTTGCCCGCGCACTGCGCGCCGCCGTCGAGTTTGACCCGCGTGCTACTGGCCAAATCCCGTCAACCAAGGGCAGCTTGTAGATTTATATGAAAAATAGGCCTCTAGCCCTTATGAGTGTTGCGTAACCAGCTATGAATTCAATAGTTTCCAGCCATTCTGGCAAAACCGTCGCGGTGGTTGATTACGGCATGGGCAACCTGCGTTCGGTGTCGCAAGCTGTGCAAGCGGCCGCCGCAGGCAGCGGCTACCAGGTTGTCATTACGGCCAACCCGGATGCGGTGCGCGCCGCCGAGCGGGTGGTGCTGCCGGGGCAAGGTGCCATGCCGGACTGCATGCGTGAGCTGCGCGAGTCTGGCTTGCAAGCCTCCGTGCTGGAGGCGGCTGCCAGCAAACCGCTGTTCGGTGTCTGCGTCGGCATGCAAATGCTGCTCGACCACAGCGCCGAAGGTGACACGCCCGGCTTGGGGCTGATTCACGGTGAGGTCATCAAGTTCGATCTGGCAGGCCAATTGCAGCCTGACGGCAGCCGTTACAAGGTGCCGCAAATGGGCTGGAACCAGGTCTGGTTCAATGACCATCCGGTGTGGGGCGACGTGCCGGACGGCAGTTACTTTTATTTTGTACACAGTTTTTACGCTAAACCGTCTGATGCGCGCCACAGTGCAGGCCTGACAGACTACGGTCAGCGTTTCAGTTCAGCGATTGCGCGTGATAATATTTTTGCTACCCAATTTCATCCCGAGAAAAGTTCAGACCACGGCTTGTCGCTGTATCGCAACTTTCTTCACTGGAACCCCTGATTTCGTTATTTGTCTTTCCTGACTACCAAGCGTCAAATCACACGGTGAACCCTCATCGTCAGTTCATTTTTCCTTCACAAGCATCATGCTGTTAATTCCTGCGATTGATCTCAAAGACGGTCATTGTGTTCGCCTGCAACGGGGCGACATGGCACTTGCCACCACTTTCAGCGAAGAACCCACGCTGATGGCACGCAACTGGGTGGACAAAGGTGCGCGCCGTCTGCATCTGGTTGATTTGAATGGGGCGT
>JAIFMT010000191.1 GCA_020048295.1 Rhodoferax sp. | reverse complement strand
ATCTGGCAGGGGCGCTTCAGGGCGGCCAGCGCCTCGATCACGGCGGTCATTTCCATGCGGTTGTTGGTGGTTTCCAGTTCGCCACCGCACAGCTCTTTTTTTGCATCAGCCGACTTCAGCAGCGCACCCCAGCCACCCGGGCCGGGATTGCCCTTGCAGGCACCGTCGGTATAAATTTCAATTGCATTCACGAAAATTGACCTCGTTGTATCTATCTTTATATGCTTTTTTGGCGTCCAGCCCTTGATGGGTTTGCGCTATTAGCTACTGAAACTGGAGCACTAGAAAGCCAGCGAGACGGTTTCCATCCCGGGTTGAGCAGCGTCATGCCGCGCACCCGCTTGACCGCCACCAGAAAATAAGCCGCACCAAAAATAGGCCACCAGCGCCCGCCCAGCGTCTCCAGCCAGCCAAAGCGCTGCAACCAGCTTGGGCTGTGCAGCGCCGGCCGATAGCAGCCAAAGCGGCATTCCTCCACATCGAGCGACAGCAGTCTTAGCCAGGCACGCAAGCGGTAGGTACCGATAAATTCACCCGCCTCGGGCAAAAACAGCTGGCCCCAGCCCAGCCGTCGGTACAAGTGGCCACGTTTTTGCCGCAGGCCCCACAGGCTCACCGGGTTAAAGCCGCAAATCACCACCCGGCCATCGGGCACCAGCACGCGCGCCACCTCGCGCAACACGCCATGCGGGTCAGCCGTGAGCTCCAACGCGTGCGGCAACAGCACCAGATCAAGGCTGTTGGCCGGAAACGGCAGCGCCGCAAAATCCGTCACCAACGCCGCCCGCGGTGCGCCCGCCAGCCCCGCCATGGCCGGTGCGATGGCTTCTTGCGTGGCCAGCCAGCGGTGTGGCATGCGGTTGGCATCCAGTGCATCAAGCTCGGGCAAACCCAGTTGCAAAGCATGAAAACCAAACAGGTTGACCACCGTCGCCGCCATCTGCGCGCGCTCCCAGTCCAGCAGCACTTGTCCTGGCGGGCTGGCCAGCCAGCGGTGCATCCCTATAATTTGTTCGCTCATGAAGTTAATTCCACTACCTGCTTTCGACGACAACTACATCTGGATGCTGCACGACGACCAGCGTGCCCTGGTGGTTGACCCTGGTGATGCCGAACCCGTTTTTGACGCACTGTCGCGACTCGGGCTCAGGCTGGAGGCCATTCTAGTCACGCACCACCACGGCGATCACACCGGCGGGGTGAACGATTTGCGTCAAGCCAGCGCAGCGCAGGTGTTTGGTCCGCTGGGGGAACGCATGCCCGAGCCCATCACCCGGCTGCAGGACGGCGACACGCTGCAAGCCCTGGGTTTGACCATTGAAGTGCTGGGCGTACCCGGCCACACCGCCGGGCATATTGCCTACCTGCTGCAGCCTGGCGGGCAAGCACCCATTGTGTTTTGTGGCGACACGCTGTTCAGTGCCGGTTGCGGGCGGCTGTTTGAAGGCACGGCGGCACAAATGCTGAACTCGCTGAGCCGCCTGGCGGCGCTGCCCGAGACCACCCGGGTGTGTTGTGCACACGAATACACCGCCAGTGGGCTGCGGTTTGCCCGCACCGTTGAGCCCGACAACCCGGCGCTGCTGGCTTACCAGAGCCAGGTGAAGGCGTTGCGCGAGCAGCAGCTGCCCACTCTGCCCTCGACGATCGGCCTTGAAAAAGCCATCAATCCCTTTTTACGCACCCACATCGACACGGTGGCGCAGTCCATTCGCCGCCAGTTTGATGCCAGTGCGCACGACAGCGTGGCCGTCTTTGCCGCGCTGCGAACCTGGAAAGACCAGTTTTGAAAAATTTTCCCCGCCTGTGGGTGTTGCTGGGCAGTTTGTGGCTGGCAGGTTGCGCCGCACCCCTGGTTGCACCGCAGGACGCTGCACCTGTCGCGCCGGCGCCACCAGTATCACAAATAGTGCTGGCCCCCACGCAGCCAAGTTCCCCCGGTCTGCGGCCGCCGGTTTATCCCAGCGGCGGCTTGCGGCCCTTGTCTGCTGCCAGCGTGAATACCTGGCCGGTGCATGCCCTGACCCCGCCGACCGACATCTGGGACCGCATCCGGCGCGGCTTTGCCATGCCTGACCTGGACAACGACCTGGTGCATGACCGTGAGCAGTGGTACAGCAGCCGCCCCGACTACATCGAGCGCATGACCGAGCGTGGCCGCAAATACCTGTTTCATGTGGTCGAGGAGCTGGAGGCGCGCGACATGCCCACCGAACTGGCACTGCTGCCGTTTATTGAGAGCGCGTTCAATCCGCAAGCCGTGTCAAGCGCACGGGCCGCCGGTATGTGGCAGTTCATGCCGGCCACTGGCAAATCCTTCGAGCTCAAACAAAACATGTTTCGCGATGACCGGCGCGACGTGCTGGCCTCGACCCGCGCGGCGCTGGACTATCTGCAAAAGCTCTACGGCATGTTTGGCGACTGGCATCTTGCGCTGGCGGCCTACAACTGGGGCGAAGGCAGTGTGGCGCGCGCCATTGCCAAAAACCAGAAGCTGGGCCTGGGCACGCGCTACACCGACCTGAAAATGCCGATGGAAACGCAGTTTTATGTACCCAAACTGCAGGCCGTCAAAAATATCGTGGCGAAGCCCGAGGCGCTGAACAGCCGGTTGCCGCTGATTGAAAACCACCCCTATTTCGACACCGTGGAAATCAACCGCGACATCGACGTGTCGGTGGCGGCCAAGCTGGCCGAGGTATCGCTGGAAGACTTTCGGGCCCTTAACCCATCGGCCTCCAAGCCGGTGCTGCTGGCTTCCGGCACACCGCAGATTTTGTTGCCATGGGACAACGCAGGGCTTTTCCAGAAAAATCTGGAAGCCTATACCGGCGGGCGCTTGGCCAGTTGGACCGCCTGGATTGCGCCCACCACACTGAAACCTGCCGATGCCGCGACCCGCGTTGGCATGAATGAGGCCGAATTGCGCGCCATCAACCATATTCCGCCGCGCATGCTGATCCGTGCCGGCTCCACGCTGGTGGTCCGGCGCAGCAACGGCATTCAGACCGATGTCAGCAACCATGTGGCCGACAACGGCCAGCTGTCGCTGGCCCCTGAAGTGCTGCTGCGCAAGACCACGGTGAAGGCGGGCAGACGCGACACGGTGACCACGCTGGCGCAAAAATACCGGGTCAGCGCCGCCGCGCTGGCGGACTGGAACCAGGTCAAAATCTCGGCAGCCTTCAAGTCAGGGCAACAGGTCACCCTGTATTTGCCAGCCCGAGCGCAGAAAGCACGCCCTACCCGTCGCATTAACCCGGTTGCCAAGGCCAAGCCAACAGTGACGGCACGAAAAAAAATCACCAGCAAAAAGCCGGTTCGGCTGGCACGGCAATAAGGCGCGAGCGCTAGCGCCGGTCCACCAGCGCGTGGGCAATGGTGCCCAGATCGACATATTCAAGCTCGCTGCCCACCGGCACGCCACGCGCCAACCGGGTCAGCTGCACACCACGCGCCTTCAGGCCTTCACTGATGACGTGGGCGGTGGCTTCACCCTCGGCGGTGAAGTTGGTGGCCAGAATGACCTCCTGCACGCTGCCGTCAAGCGCCCGGTCAAACAGCTTTTTCAGGCCGATGTCTTTCGGGCCGATGCCGTCAAGTGGGCTAAGTTTGCCCATCAGCACGAAATACAAGCCCTTGTACGCACCGGTGCGCTCCACGGCTGACTGGTCGGCAGGGGTTTCGACCACACAGAGTTTGCTGACATCGCGGCGCGCATCCAGACAGGTGGCGCATACCGGCTGCTCGGTAAAGGTGTGGCAGCGCTCGCAGTGCTGAATGTGCTCAGTCGCTTGCGCCAGCGCCCGCGACAGCGTCAGCGCACCGTGCCGGTTGTGCTGCAGCAAGTGAAACGCCATGCGCTGAGCGGATTTCACGCCCACGCCCGGCAGGCAGCGCAGCGACTGGATCAACGCCTCCAGCGCATTGGCATCAGACATGCAGGCTCACGCGCACGACACGGCCAGGGACCGCATCAAAACGGAAATTTCATGCCGCCGGGCAAGCCCGGCATGCCGGCGGTGATCTTGGCCATGCGCTCGGCTTCAGTGTCAACCGCCTTGCGCACGGCGGCATTGAACGCAGCAGCCACCAGGTCTTCGAGCATGTCTTTGTCGTCAGCCAGCAGGCTCGGGTCGATGGTGATGCGACGCACCTCGTGCTTGCAGGTCATGGTGACCTTGACCAGGCCCGCGCCGGATTCACCCGACACCTCGACATTGCCCAGTTCATCCTGCGCCTTTTTCATGTTGTCCTGCATGGCTTGCGCCTGCTTCATGAGACCGGCGAGTTGTCCTTTGTTGAACATAAGTATTCCTTGAGTTGATAGGTAAAAATAATTGGCATCGGCCAGCTCACTGGCAACGCGTTATTGCGGCTTGATGCTGCCTGGCACGATTTTCGCCCCAAAGTCGCGCATCAGTGACTGCACAAAAGGGTCGTCAAAAACGATTTTCTCTGCTGTGAGCTGCGCTTGTGCCGCGTTGGCCGCATTGCGTTTGGCCGGGCTGTCCGTCACCCGGCCTACCTCGGCGGCGAGTCGCACCGGGTAGCCGATGCCCGCCAGCGCATTGGCCAGACGCTCGCGGCTGCCGCTTTGGTTGAGCGACTCGCGCTCCACGCGCAGCAGCCACTGGTCGGTGTCGCGCGCCACCAGCTGCGACTGCAGCGCCAGTTCACGCACCATGGCGGTGATGGACTCAGCGGCAATCAGCGCCTGCACCGTGGCATACCAGAAGTCGCCCTCCAAGCTGGCGGCAATGGGATGCGGCTGGTTGCTGGCAGACTCACGCGCCGAGTCAGCTTGCACACGCACCTCAAACGCTTCAATAACACTAGCTTCCTGCGCTTTATCCGTAAGGGCTGCAGGCTGATTTGACGTTGAAATGGGGGACGCGCCCGGCATCGAGACCACCGACAGGCGCTGGCCGGCAGGCAGCGCCTCGGTTGCACTTCTATCTGTAGCATGCTGCGCAGACTGGACGGGGGCTAGAGGCTTATTTTGTTCATGAATTGCAGGGACGGCAGGGTTCGCCGTCACAACCGCCGACAACGCCACCGGCGCAGCCACTGCGGCCAGCACGACAGGGCCAGGACTTGCCGGCGCTGGCGCAGAGGCTAGCTCAGACACCGGCTTTTTCAGAGTTTTTTTTTCAGCCCCGGCAGCCGCCACGCCCTGGCTGGGCTTGAATGCCAGCAAACGCAGCAGCACCATGGTCAGCGCGGCGTAGTCGTCAGGAGCCAGTCCCAGTTCGCTGCGGCCATGCAGGCAGATACTGTAGAGCAACTGTGTCTCATCGGCCGGCATCAGCGCCGCCAGGCGCAGCAGTTCGGCATATTCGGGGTCGGCCTCGTCGTCAGCGGCCAGGCCAGGCACCGCCTGCAACACCGCCATGCGCTGCAGCACGGCGCTCATTTCTTCCAGCGTCGAGGCCGCGCTCAGACCGTTCAGGCGCAGTGTCTCGGCGGTTTCCACCACCGTCTTGCCATCGCCCAGTGCCAGTGCGTCAAGCAGACGAAACACATACGAGCGATCGACACTGCCAAGCATTTGCCGCACCTTGGCTTCGGCCAGCGTTCCGGAGCCAAAGGCAATCGCCTGGTCGGTCAGACTCAAGGCATCGCGCATCGAGCCGCGTGCCGCGCGTGCCAGCAACTTGAGCGAGGGCACATCGGCCGCCACCTGCTCCGCCAGCAAGACCCTTTGCAGGTGCTCGCGAATCGTCTCGGGGGCCATCGGGCGCAGGTTGAACTGCAGGCAGCGCGACAGCACGGTGACCGGCACCTTTTGCGGATCGGTGGTGGCCAGTACAAATTTAAGGTACTCGGGGGGCTCTTCCAGCGTTTTCAACATGGCGTTGAAGGCGTGGCCGGTGAGCATGTGAACTTCGTCGATCATGAACACCTTGAAGCGGCCCTGCACCGGCTTGTAAACCGCCTGCTCCAAGAGTGCCTGCACCTCATCCACACCGCGGTTGGAAGCCGCATCAAGCTCGGTGTAATCAACAAACCGGCCGCTATCAATAGCAGTGCAGGCCTGGCATACGCCGCAGGGCGTGGCAGTGATGCCGCCGCTGCCATCAGGGCCTTGGCAATTGAGCGACTTGGCGAGGATGCGTGACACGGTGGTTTTGCCAACCCCGCGTGTGCCGGTGAACAAGTAGGCGTGGTGCAGCCGCTGCGTGGTCAGTGCGTTGGTGAGCGCCTGCACCACATGACCTTGCCCCACCATCTCAGTGAAGTTGCGGGGGCGGTACTTGCGGGCGAGCACGAGGTAGGACATAGCCGCGCATTCTAAAGGGCTGACCCTGCTGCCGAGCCCACTGCGCTATGGCTACAATCCCCCTTGACGGGCCTTCCCGCATGGTGAGGCGGCCAACCGGGTCAGGTGGCATCGCCATTGCCCAACCCGGCATCGAGTGGCCGTATCGCCTGCATGGCCTTGCGCCACCAGCGACATGCATCGCAGCAGAAAAAGCTACTTCCCAACCAGCTCATTTAACTTGGCCGCCTCAAAATGCTCACTCAAGGTGGCATCCACGGGCACACAACCGGGCTCATGGCGGTTGGCTTGCAGGGTTTCGATGGCTTTCCAGAGCATGGCAATCTGGTGTTCGTGACCAGAGGCGTTGTCGATCAGGCCACGCATCGCCTGGCTTAACGGGTCGTCGCTCTGTGTCACGCCGTAGGCTGAAAAACCCATTTTGGAAGCCGCTTCTTCGCGCTTGACATCCAGTTCAGCCAAGATGATGCGCGCCGGGTTACCCACCGCCGTGGCCCCGGCGGGCACCGGCTTGGTGACCACGGCATTCGACCCGACCTTGGCCCCGTCGCCCACGGTAAAGCCGCCCAGCACCTGCGCGCCAGCGCCCACCACCACGCCGCGCCCCAGGGTTGGATGCCGCTTGGTGCCCTT
Organism: Rhodoferax sp.; assembly: GCA_020048295.1. The sequence continues at coordinate 3,460 of JAIFMT010000191.1, read as the reverse complement.
GTAGAGCGAGGTGCCGCCCAGTGTGACACCTTGGTAGATGGTGCAATCGTCGCCAATTTCGGCGGTTTCACCCACCACCACGCCCATCGCGTGGTCAAAAAACACGCGCTTGCCGATTTTTGCACCGGGATGGATCTCGATGCCGGTCAAAAACCGCGTGGTATGCGAGATATAGCGCCCCAGCCACTTGAAGCCGTGCGTCCAGCAGGCGTGAGCCAGCCGGTGAAACATCACCGCGTGCAGGCCAGGGTAGCAAGTCAGCACCTCCCAGGTGCTGCGGGCAGCCGGGTCGCGGTCAAGAATGCATTGAACGTCAGAGCGGATTCTGGAAAACATGGGTGGCTTCTCATTGGGTACTTGCAGCACCGGCAACGGCGTGACGCTGCCTGGATCGCTGATTTTCAGGCATCCCTGCAGGGCAACCTGCACGAATGAAAAATAACCCGGCTGGCAGCGCTGAACACGGGCCGGCTGGCAGGTTGGCAGGCTGGCATTTCTATACTGTGTGCCCCGACCATCCAATTGCCCCGCACCTTGAAAAAATTCCTGTTGCCGTCATCGCTGCTGACGTTCACCGCCATCGGACGGCTGGATATCGTGGTGATGCGCCTGCAGGCGCTGCTGGCCATTGGGGTGGTGCTGCCGTTTTCCATGTGGCGCGTCTGGCAAGGTCAGTACTTGCTGGCGGGTCTGGGCTTGAGCGCGGTCACGCTGCTGGCCGGGCTGGGGCTGCTGTCCTTCAACACCCGCTTGTTTGACCGGTTTGGACGTCATGTGCTGCCGTTGGTGGTGCTGGGGCAGATGCTGGCCATTGGCGGCATGATTGCGCTGGCCGGACCAGAAGCCAAAAGCTGGGTGTTTCCGGTGCTGGTGTCGTCGTTTTTGCTGCTGCGTGCCCGCGAGGCCACTGTGATCGCCCTGAGTTGCAGCGCCGTGGATGCCTGGCTGGTGTTTCGCAGCAATGGGCATCTGCGTGAAGCGGCCATCTTTTTTGCCAGTTGCCTGCTGGTGGTGCTGTTCACCCACCTATTTGCCAGCCGCTTGCAGGCTGACAAACAAAAGTTTAAAACCCGCTCGCTGCAAGACCCGCTGACCGGGGTTGGCAATCGCCGCCTGCTTGACGACACGCTGAGCGCGCTGGTGCTGCAGCCAGCAACGGCTGTCTGCACGCTGATCATGCTTGACATCGACCACTTCAAGCAGATCAACGACCGCTATGGCCACACCGTCGGCGATGCCTGCCTGGCGCGGTTCGCACAGGCCATCGAGTCGCTGCTGGGCACGGGCGACGTGCTGTACCGGTTTGGCGGTGAAGAGTTTGTGGTGCTGACAGCGCAAGATGCCGCCCAAGGCATGGCGCTGGCCGAGCGCCTGCGCACGCACATCGCGCAGAGCAGCATCATCCGTGAGTCAAAACTCACCGTGTCTGCCGGTGTGGCACCGCTGGTGTCTGGCTACAGCGTGCGTGAGTGGCTCAGCCGCGCTGACGGTGCCTTGTACCAGGCCAAGGAATCCGGGCGCAACCGGGTGGTGCTGGCGGCCGAAGGTGACGTGACCCGCAGCTCAACTGGCTGAGTCAGTGCTTTTCAGCATCATCTTGGCGATGCCGCGCAGGATGTGAATTTCCTCCTGCGTGACACCCGCACGGTTGAACAGCTGATTCAACCTGGGCATCAGCTTCTTGGGCGCTTGTGGATCCAGAAAGCCGATGTGAACCAGCGACTGCTCCAGATGCGCCAACATGCCTGCCAGCTGAGCGGCATCGGCCAGCACCGGCGCTGAGCTTGCTGCCTGCACCGGATAGGCACCGATGGCCTCGCGCCAGTCGTACGCAATCACTTGCAGCGCAGCGGCCAGGTTGAGCGAGCCAAACTGCGGGTTGCTGGGAATGCTCAGACACACATGGCAGCGGTAAACGTCTTCATTGGCCATGCCAAAGCGCTCCGAACCAAACAGGAATGCCACCCCTGAGTTAGAAGCATTTTTTGCCTCTAGCCCTTTTTCCAGCTGCGCTGACAGCTCTTTTTTCAATAGCGACTCAAAATGCACGCGCGGCGCCACGGTGGGCGGGCCAAAGTCGCGCGGGGTCATGGCGGTAGCGCACAGGTGCGTCATGCCGTCGAGCGCCTCGTCGAGCGTGGCAACGATGCGGGCGTTTTTCAGCACATCGAGCGCGCCGCTGGCACGTTGAATGGTTTCTTCGCGGCGCAGCACATTGGGCCAGCGCGGCGCCACCAGCACCAGATCGTCAAAACCCATGGTTTTCATGGCGCGCGCGGCCGCGCCCACATTGCCTGCGTGGCTGGTGTTGATCAGGATGAATCGGGTGTGCATGGGCGAGACGGTAAAATGGGGATATTGTCGCCGTCTGCATCGCCAGCCGGCCTTCCGAGTTCTTCACCACAATTTATGTCGCCCAATCTGCACCCCATGATCAATGTGGCCGTCAAGGCCGCCCGCGCTGCCGGCTCCATCATCAACCGCGCCGCGCTGGACATCGAATCGGTCCGCGTCTCCCAAAAGAAGGCCAACGACTTCGTGACCGAAGTCGACCAGGCTGCAGAGCAGGCGATCATAGAAACCCTGCTCACCGCGTACCCCGGCCACGGCATTCTGGCCGAAGAATCCGGCAGCGAACACGGGGCCAAAGACTCTGAATTCGTCTGGATCATTGACCCGCTGGATGGCACCACCAACTTCATCCACGGCCTGCCTGTGTACTGCGTGAGCATTGCGCTTGCCGTCAAAGGCAAGGTCGAACAAGCGGTGGTGTACGACCCCACCCGCAATGACCTGTTCACCGCCACCAAAGGCCGCGGCGCCTACCTGAACGACCGTCGTATCCGCGTCTCCAAGCGCATCGACCTCAAAAGCAGCCTGGTCTCCACCGGTTTCCCGTTTCGCCAGGGTGACGACTTTGACCAGTACCTGCGCATGATGGGCGACGTGATGCAACGCACCGCCGGCCTGCGCCGCCCGGGTGCCGCCGCACTGGACCTGGCCTACGTGGCCGCCGGTTACACCGATGGTTTTTTTGAGAAAGGCCTGCAGCCCTGGGATGTGGCCGCTAGTTCACTGCTGGTTACCGAAGCCGGTGGACTGGTAGGCAATTTCACGGGTGAGGCGGATTTTCTGGACCAGCACGAATGCCTGGCAGGCAACCCGAAGGTGTATGGCCAGCTGGTCAGCATACTGGGCAAACACAGCAAGTTCGCCAGCGCGGCGGACAAGGCGCTGGTCGGTCGCTAAATGTGGGATGCCGGGTCGTCGAGCTGCAACTGCGCCACCGGCACCGGCTTGCCAAACAGGTAGCCCTGAAACAGCTTGCAGCCGTTTTCAATCAGAAAATCACGCTGCCCGCTGGTCTCCACCCCCTCCGCCACCACGCTGAACCCCAGGCTCTGCCCCAGCGCCAGAACGGTGCGGGCAATGGCTGCATCGTTGGGGTCAATCAGCACGT
>JAIFMT010000097.1 GCA_020048295.1 Rhodoferax sp. | reverse complement strand
CTCAATCCAACGCGTTGCACCGCCTCTTGCAGTGTGTCCACGATCTTGTGGGTGTATTTTTGCTGAAGGTTGCCCAGATACGGCGTGTGGGCGTGCGCCCCGGCAAACGGCTGCAAGCCTTGCAAGGCGGGGTTGGTTTGCATTTCTTGCAGCTGCTGCGGGTTCAAGGCTGTGTTCATGGTGTGCGCCTGTTGCGTATTCATTGCCGCACACCCGAAGCCAGCGCGCTGGCGATCACGCGCCGGGCGTGGTTAACGATGGGCGCGTCGATCATCTTGCCGTTGAGCGCAATCACGCCCAGGCCTTCGCGCTCAGCCTTGTCAGCGGCGGCCACCACGCGCTGGGCGTGGTCCACCTCTTCTTCGGTGGGCGCGTAGGCGTTGTGCAGCAGCTCGATCTGGCGCGGGTTGATCAGCGACTTGCCGTTAAAGCCCAGCCGTCGAATCAAATCCACCTCTTTCAAAAAACCGGCTTCGTCGTTGACATCGGGAAACACCACGTCAAACGCGTCGATCTTGGCCACGCGGGCGGCGTGCAGCACGGCGCAGCGGGCGTAAAACAGCTCGGTGCCGTCGCCGCGCTCGGTTTGCATGTCCATCACATAGTCAAACCCGGCCAGTGCAATGCCCATCATGCGCGGGCTGGCCGTGGCAATGGCCACTGCGTTGACCACGCCGGAGGCCGACTCGATGGCCGCCATCACCTGCGTGGAACCCACTGCGCGGCCACAAGCGCGCTCAATGCGCTCGATCTCGGCCACCAACTGCTGCACGTCAGCGGTGGTATCGGTTTTGGGCAGCCGCACAATCTGCACGCCACCACGTACCGCCGCTTCCAGGTCATCCAGGCCAAACGGCGTGTCGAGCGGGTTGATGCGCACCACGGTTTCGATTGCGCGGTACAGCGGGTGTTGCAGTGCATGAAACACCAGCAGGCGCGCCGCGTCTTTCTCGCGCAAGCTGACCGCGTCTTCCAGGTCAAACATGATCGAGTCGGGTTTGAACACAAACGCCGTGCTGAGCATGCCCGCGTGGGCACCGGGCATGAACAACATGCTTCTTCGCAGCTTCATGCCAGTTTCTCCCAGGCTATGCTGGGGTTGCCCGCTGCACGCAGCAACGCGGTTTGCAGCCGGGCGCGGATGGCGCAGTCCAGCGCGCCCTTGTCTTCGACGGTGATGTCGCCTTCGGTCACCTCGAGTTTGGCCAAGGTGTCGTCAATCACGCCACGGATATGCCCGCCAAACTGGCGAATCACTTCGCTGCGGATGTGGATGTCGAGCTGGTTGGGTGTGCCAGGGGCCACCTTGACCAGCAGGTCGCTCGATTCAAGCGTGCCAGCCACTGCTTCTTTGATGATTTTCATAGCTATCTGCCCTTTATGGATATGCGCTAGAGGCCAATTTGTTCATTAACCTGTCCCGGTGGCCACACGCGCGCCCGGATCAAAGTATTTGGCGCGCAGCAGGTCGATGGTGGCCTGCGGCACCAGCTGCGCCATGTGCGCAAAGTCGTCGGCGCGCAGGCAGCGCCGTACTTCCGAGGCTGAAATGGCGCGCGCAGATTGCTGCTTACGCTCCAGTTCCACCACACTGATGATCGGCGCGACGGATGGCTCGTGCATCAGCCAGCGTTTCATGTCCTCGTTGTATTTGCGCGTCACCGGGCAAAACGGCTCGGTGCCGACAAAACGGTGGGTGATGCCCAGCGCCGGGGCCACATGCTCACGAAAGATGATCAAGTCCAGCGCCGTGTGGCACTGATCGACGATGCCACGGTCTTTCAAAAAGTAGCTCGGAAAGGTCGCCTTGGAGATCATGTAGATCGAGCCCGGGTGCACCGTGGTGCGTGGCAGGTGTTTCAGGCCGTCGCAGACCAGCGCGTAGCGGTCTTCGTAGGTGATCAGCGACGAGTTTTCACCGACCACAAACACATGCAGCCAGTCACACTGACTTGCGGCTTGCTCGGCCAGGTACTGGTGGCCAAAGGTGAAAGGGTTGGCGTTCATCACGATGCTGCCGATCCGCAGGCCGCTCTGGCGGGTGTCGGCCAGGCCTTTGCAATAGCGGGACAAGCCGACGGGCGAGTTTTCCATCAGCGCAATCACGCCGGGCATTTCCACCAGCGGGTAAAAGCCGCAGCTGGCAAAGGTTTCGACGTTGTCTGGCTTGGTGTACAGAAACAACTGGTAGCGCCCCATGTCGGCGGCCAGGTTGGTGACATCGGAGATCAGCCGCAGCGTGATGTTTTGCCCACGCAGCTCGGACGATACCGCTACGCATTTGATGACGTTTTCGCCCATGCCGGCGCAAGCCACCAGACGTTTGCCGGCGCGCACCGTCACAAAATCGGCAATGTTGGCATCGAGCTCCAGGTCGCAGCTTTGCAAAAAGGCCGCCAGTTCAGGCTGCAGTTTGGGGTTGTCGGAGAAGTTTTCGATCGCCCAGTCCAACCCGCCGCTGGTAAACGTCGCGTATTCGGAGTAGCAGTCCTGGATCACGGGTGCGGCGTTTCAGAGTTTGCCAATGACCGGGGCCAGGCAACGTGGATCAAACCCGGCATTCGTCATGTTGCAATCACTTTTCAAGACCTGATTGAATGATAGATGCAACAAATGTACGAATTGGTTAATTTTATGTCAAGGAAAGAGTGGACAGCTGACTTCGGCTGGCAGCCTTGCCGCGCAGGCCCACCCTTGCCAACTCTACCAGTAACCCAACATCGACCACCACATGCCACCCACCACCACCCACACCGCCGTGTTCACCAGACTCATGACAAAACCAACGCGCCACCACTCACCCAGCGACACATAGCCCGAGCCAAAGACGATTGGCGAGGTGCCGGTGGCGTAATGGGTCAGCGTCATCATGATCGACGAGGTTGCGGCCAGCAGCAAGGCAAACGGCATGGCCGGTGCACCCAATGCCAGCCCGGCGGCAAAAAAGGCAGCAAACATCGCCGTGATGTGGGCGGTGGTGCTGGCAAAGAAATAGTGTGTGTACAGGTAAACCAGGGTGAGCAGGGCCACCGCACCCATCCAGCCCAGGTTCAGGCTCAAAATGCCGTCCTGCACGCTCTTGGAAAACCAGGCAATCAGCCCGAGCTTGCTCAAAAACGTGGCCATCATCACCAGGGCCGAGAACCAGGTGATGGTGTCCCAGGCGCTTTTTTCCTGCAGCACATCGTCCCATTCCAGCACCCGGGTGACCAGCAGCAAGGCCAGACCGAGCGCCGCCGCCGCTGTGGCATCCACCTCAAACGCCTTGCCCAGCAGCATCGCTGGCACGCCGGCCCACAACAGCAGCAGCAAGCCAAACACACCCAACAGAATCTTTTCGCTGACTTTGACCGGTCCGAGCTCTGACAGGCGCTCTTGTGCAAAACGGCTGGCTTGCGGCGTGTCGGTGATCTCCGGGGGTGACAGCCAATAGAGCACCAGCGGCATCAGTGCCATGGCGACCAACCCAGGCAACAGCATGGCCCATGCCCAAGTGCTCCAGGTCAGTGAAATTTGCGCGCCAGTGGCGTCAGCCACCAGTTTCACCACCAGTGGATTGGGTGCCGTGGCGGTGATGAACATGGCCGATGTGATCGGGTTGGCGTGGTAATTGACCAGCGCCAGATAGCGGCCAATCAGGCCAGAGCTGCCACGCTCGGGGCTGGAGTCAAAACTGATGGCGATCGAGCGCATGATCGGGTGCATGATGCCGCCGCCGCGCGCCGTGTTGCTGGGTGTCACCGGTGCCAGCACCAGTTCCGACAGGCCCAGTGCGTAACCAATGCCCAGCGTTTTCTTGCCAAACAGGCGAATGAAGGTGTAGCCAATGCGTGCGCCCAGGCCGGTCTTGATCAGCCCGCGCGAAATCATGATCGACAAGCCGATCAGCCAGATCAGCGGATTGGCAAAGCCACTGAGCGCATCGGCCACGGCAGCGCCGGGTTTGTTGTTGGTGACACCGGTGATGGCCACCAGCGCGATGGCGATCATCGCCAGCGCCCCAATCGGCATGGCCTTGCCAATGATGGCGGCAATGGTGCCGACAAACAGCGCCAGCAAGTGCCAGGCCTCCGGTGTCACGCCAACCGGTGTCGGGATGATGAACCAGATTAGCAAGGTCATGGCAACGGCCAGCAAGGCCGCGCTGACGCGGATGGATGAGTCATTTTTCATAAGGGTCTCCAAGAGTGGAGGCAAGTATTGGGCGCATGGGCGGCGGGCGCATCGGTGTGAATCACCGGTTCGATCTGCGTATAACTACGCAGGGCCGCAAAAACCGCCGCGCCGGATATACGATGGCATCACCCTGCCCAACCTGTTTTGAAAACTCCCATGAAACCCCTGCTTGGCCGCATCACCGACAAGCGCGTTTTGCGTTGGGGGCTCTGGCTGCTGTGCACCGCCTTGCTGATCGGCCTGACCGGGCGCTGGGCCGAGCAGCGCGAGCTGCAGTTCAAGACCCAGGCGCTGCAGCAGTCGGCTCAGGCCAACACGCTGGGGCTGATCGGCATCGCTGAAAAGCACGACTATTTGCCTTACGTTGCCGCACGCCACCCCGATATGACCGCCTTGCTGCTGCATCATGGCGACGCGCGCCTGCGGGGGCAGGTGAATCACTATCTGGCCGACTTGCAGCAGCACACCGATGCCGCCGCCCTGTATGTGATGAACCTGTCGGGCTTGACGCTGGCAGCCAGCAACTGGGCCACCCCAGACAGCTTTGTCGGCCAGTCGTATCAGCAGCGCCCCTATTTCACCGAGGCATTGCAGGGGCGGCGCAGCTATTTCTATGGTGTGGGCCTGACCACCGGCGCGCCGGGTTTTTTCATTGCTGAACCGGTTTTGCTGCAAGACGCGGTGATTGGTGTGGTGGTGGTCAAGGTCAGCCTGGATGCGCTGGCCTTGTCGTGGCGCAATAGCCCGGACCCGATCGTGCTGATGGATGCGCGCCACATCGTGTTTTTGAGTTCTGAGCCGCAGTGGCTCTACCAAAGTCAGCAAGCGCTGTCCAAGATGGACCTGGCTTATTTACGCCAACATGGGCAGTACGGCACGCGCAGCCAGTTTGAACAGTTGCCGTGGCACATCACGCGCAGCCCGGGTGTGGCGACCTACCAGTTGCAAACCATGCTTCACGGCCAGATGCGCGCGTTGCTGGCGCTGGATACGGCGGTGCCGGGTTTGGGTTGGTCGGTGACCGTCACCAGCGACCTGCGCAGCGTGGCGCAGGCGCGCCAGGAGGCGTTGGCGCTGGCCAGCCTGAGCGCGGTGGCGATTCTGTTGGCCGCGTTGTACTGGCAATCGCGCGAACAGCGTTTGGCCGAACAGCGCCAGGCCCGGCAAGAGCTGGAGCAACGGGTGCAGGCGCGCACCCGCGAGCTTGAAGATGCCCACGCCTTTCGCAAAGCCATGGAAGACGCGCTGGCGGTCGGCATGCAGGCGCGCGATCTGGAGGGTCGCATCATCTACATCAACCGGGCCTTTTGTGCCATGGTGGGCTTTGATGCCAGCGCGCTGCTGGGCTGCGCACCGCCTTACCCCTATTGGCATCCTGACGATGGCGCGCAGGCCGCCCCAGACGAATCATCCACGCTGTTGGCCCAGGCCATGCCCCAAGGGATTGAGTGCCGCTTGCGCCATCAAGATGGGCACGATGTGCACACCCTGATCTACACCGCGCCGCTGATCAACGCCGCTGGCCAGCAGCAGGGCTGGATGAGTTCGGTGGTTGACGTGAGTGCACAAAAAAGCGCCGAAAGCCGCCAGCGTGAGCAAGACCGCCAGCTGCAGCGCAGCGCCCGCCTGGCCAGTCTGGGCGAGATGGCATCCACGCTGGCGCACGAACTCAACCAGCCGTTGATGGCCGTGTCCAACTTTGCAACGGCGGCGCGCGCCATCGCCGCCCAGGCCGTGCAGCCGATGCTGGTGTCGGCGCTTGATGAGATTGTTGAGCAGTCTGCTCGCGCCAGCGACATCGTCCAACGTGTGCGCGGGGTCATCAATCCGCGCCACGGCAGCTACCAGGCGTGTGACATTCACGCCGTGGTCGTCCATGCGCTGGCACTGCTGCGCCACGAACTGACCCTGCACCGCAGTAACGTCAATCTGGCGGTGCCTGCCGATCTGCCACCGGTGCGCGCCAACCGGGTGCTGCTGGAACAGGTGCTGGTGAACCTGCTGCAAAACGCCGCCCAGGCCATGGACGAGGCCAATGCCGTGCGACGGGACATTGACATCGTGGCCCGCTTGCACCCAGGCGGTGTCGAAATCCGGGTGGCCGACAGCGGGCCAGGGATTCCCCCCGATCAGCTGGAGCAGGTGTTTACCCCGTTTTTCAGCACCCGCAGCGACGGTTTGGGCTTGGGGCTGAACATTTGCCGCACCATCATTGAAGCGCACGGTGGCCACTTGCTGGCCCGCAACCGCGACACCGGTGGTGCCGAGTTTTCCTTTATCCTGCCGTTCAAC
>JAIFMT010000071.1 GCA_020048295.1 Rhodoferax sp. | reverse complement strand
TGGCCCTGGACGATATCGAGCGCATTGAGGTGTTGCGTGGCTCCAATTCGGCAGCCTACGGAGCGCGGGCCGTGCTGGGGGTGATCAATATCGTGACGCGGCACACGGCAGACTCGCTGGGCGCACGCGCCAGCGTGACTGGCGGCAGCAATGGCATTGCCGATGCGCGGGCCAGCATGGGTTGGGGCGGTGACAAAGGCACCTTTCGGCTGACGGCAGACCGCCGTGGCGACGATGGCCTGGCTGGCTCCAACAACCGCAACCAGGTCACACGGTTTAATTTCAGATCAGATTTCAACCCGACCGGCCGTGACGAGGTGCAGTTGCGCGCAGGAACCTTGTCAATCGATGTCGGCAAGGGTACTGCGGGCGATATTTCTGATGCGCTGCGCGACACGCTGATGCGCACCAGCTATGCGCAAGTGGACTGGTTGCGCAATCTTGACGCAGATGAAGACCTGATGCTGCGGCTATCACACACCCGCGAAAGCTATCACGATGAATTTCCCTATCGGTTGAACGCCTTTGGCATCAACGACTCTTTGAGCATCAGTAGCAGCGGCAATTCCAGCAGCACCAGCTTGCTGGCACAGCATACGGTGCGCCAGGGGCCATCGTTGCGCTGGGTTTGGGGGGCAGAACTTCGCAACGAGCGCATTACCTCCCCGGCCCTGTTTAACCGCAGCGATGCGATGAGCACTGACTTTGCTCGCCTGTTTGGTAACCTGGAGTGGCGCATTCAGCCCAAGATGTTGCTCAACGCCGGCGTGATGCTGGAGCACAGCAGCATGTCGGGCGACAGCGCGGCACCGCGCCTGATGCTCAATTGGCAGATGGCCCCGCAACACACCCTGCGTGCCGGTATGTCACAGGCGCAGCGTCCCCCCAGCACCTATGAGCAGTATGCCGATGCCCGCTATAGCTACAACGGGCGGCTGTTGCGGGTGGTGACGGTGGGCACGGGTCAGGTTGAGCCCGAGCAACTTTTTAGCCGCGAGATCAGCTATCTGGGTGAATTTCCGCGATGGGGCCTGGGCCTGGATGTGCGCCTGTTTCATGAGCAGATGGAAGGTTTTGTGTCACAACAAAATGTGACTCGCCCACGCTACTATTTCAATGATCAGAACTTCACCATCAAGGGGCTGGAGTACCAGCTCAAATGGCGGCCGTGGGCTGGCGCACAAGTGCTGCTCAATCAGGCCTACACCTCCATCGGGCCGGTCAGGGCGTATTCCAATGCCGACCTGGCCGCACCCCGGTTGGCGAGTTCTTTGGTGCTGTCTCAGAAGCTTGCCGGAGACATTGACTTGAGCCTAATGCACCAGCATGAGGGCAAGATGCGCATTGTTAACTCCGGCTGGGAACGCCAGCAACACATGACACGCACCGATGTGCGCCTGAGTAAAAGCCTGCGCTGGGGGGCGCGGCGGGGTGAAGTGGCCCTGGTGGTGCAGAACCTGGGGAACCCGTATGAAGACTACTCCTACTTTGAGCCCAGATATGTCTTTAATCGTCAAGCGTTTGTGACCCTGCGGCTTGACGACTAAGCGCCACTGATGTTGCTGTCGCCGCGCCGTCATTTGCTGGGTTTGCTGCTTTGGACGCTTGGCCAGACGGCCTTTGCACAAATTCAGCCCGATGTTGACGCCGCTGCGGTGCTGATCGTCAGCAGCGATGCCACACCGGTTTACCAGGATGCCGCGCGGCTCATCGCCTTGCATTTGGGCAAGGACGGATGGTCCGCCGACAAGGTGCGCCAGACCACCGCTGCCGAACTGGCGCAGGCCATGCGACTGGGTGCCATGCCGCGGCCGCGTCTGTGGGTCAGCCTGGGAGTCGATGCGGCCACCACCCTGGCCAACAGTCGGGTGCAGGCCCCGGTGCTGGCGGTGCTGATACCGCGCAGCAGTTTTCAGCGTGTGCTGCAGGGAAGTGGCCGGCGGGTATCAAGCCAATTTACCGCGTTGTACCTGGACCAGCCGTTGCGGCGTCAGCTGAACCTGATTCGTCTGGCGCTGCCCAGTGCACGGCGGGTGGGTGTGTTGCTGGGTGCGGAATCGGCTGAACGTCTGGGCGCGCTGAAATCATTCGCGGCCAGCAGCGGCTTGAGCCTGGTTGAGGCCACGGTGGACGCACAGGCAGGCATTTTCTTACCGCTCAAACAAGTGCTGGGCGACGCTGATGTGCTGTTGGCCCTGGCCGATCCGCAGGTCTTTAACAACAACAGCATTCAAAACATTTTGCTGGCCGCGTTTCGCGCCAAGGTGCCTCTGGTCGGGTTTTCACCGGCCTATGTGCGTGCCGGGGCGCTGTTGTCACTGCATGTCACACCGGGACAGGCGGCGCGGCAAGCTGCGGCCCTGGCGCGGCAGTTTCTGGCGGGGCAGTCGCTGCCAGCCAGTCCGGTGGAGTCGGACGATTTTGAGGTGGGTGTCAATGCGCATGTGGCGCGGGCGCTGGGGCTTGACTTGGACCCGCAGGCGTTACAGCGGTCGCTGCTCGATGCGGAGGGCTTGCCATGAAGCCACTGGACATTCGCGCACGCATGTTGCTGGCGGCGTTGTTGCCGATGGTGCTGGTCAGCACGCTGTTGGCTGGATTTTTTATCTTTGCGCGCACCGACGACTTGCAGCAGTCTTATGCCCAACGCACCCGCTCGCTGGTGCGGCAACTGGCCCTGGCCAGCGAATATGGTTTGTTTTCGGGGAATGAGGCCCAGTTGCAGACCCTGGTGGCCGGGGCATTGCGCGAGCCCGATGTGCGCTGGGTCAGCATTCTTGACGGTCGTGGGCAAAAACTCCTGAGCGCCGGCTATGAAAGCGGAGTCACTCATTTTGTGTTTAACGCGCAAGAGCAGCAAATCTTTGATGCCAGACGGGGGCTGGACTGGCTGGCGCAGCCCGTGTGGGCCATCAGCGGCCGACTCGATGATGTCTATGAGGGGCGCACGGGCGGGCAGCCTGCTGCGCCCGCGCAACTCGGCCAGGTGCAGGTGGTGTTTAGCCGCCAGTCGCTGACCGACCGGCATCGCGAACTGCTGTGGTTGGGTGGCCTGATTGGCTTGCTGGGTTTGATCTTTGGTTTTGGCTTGGCGCTTTACCTGAGCGGCGGGGTGCTGCGCCCCATTGCGCGCGTGAGCCGGCTGATTGAGCGCATTGGGCGCGGTGACTTTTCCCAGGCGCGTGCTGAGGGGGCGCTGGTTCGTCCCGGCGACCCACTGCAGGACTTGCAGGACAACCTGTTTCGGACCGCCGGGCGGCTGGCGTTTGCCCGGGATGACCTCGAAAACCAGGTCAGTCTGGCAACTCAGGCGTTGCGGGTGAAGAAGGAAGAGGCCGAGCAAGCCAATCAGGCGAAATCGCGCTTTCTGGCGGCCGCCAGCCACGACCTGCGCCAGCCGATGCACGCCTTGGGCATGTTTGTGGCGCGTCTGGTGCAGCTCGCGCATGATGCACCCACGCGGCAATTGGTGGGCCAGGTGCAGGCCTCGGTGCAGGCCATGCAAATGTTGCTTGACGGCTTGCTGGATATCTCCAGGCTGCAGGCGCAGGCGGTGCCGGTGCAACGGCGGGCGATTGCCGTGGCTGAGCTGTTTGAACAACTGCAACGCGACATGGCCTCGGCAGCGCTTGAAAAAAACCTGACGTTGCACATTCGCGCCAGCAAACTGTGGTTCACCAGCGACGCAGCGCTGGTGTATCGCATCCTGCTCAATCTGACCTCCAACGCACTGCGCTATACCGAACGCGGCAGCGTGCTGGTCAGCGCGCGGCTGGCGCAGGCGGGCCAGCAAGTGCTGCTGCAGGTGTGGGACAGCGGCATTGGCATTGCGCCTGAGCACCAGGCGCGGGTGTTTGACGAGTTTTACCAGGTGGCCAACAGCGCACGCCAGCGCGCTCAGGGTTTGGGCCTGGGGCTCAACATCGTGCAGCGCAGCGCACAGCTGCTTGGCCATCCTTTGGTCATGCGTTCGGGCTTGGGGTGCGGCAGCCGCTTTACCCTTTGCCTGCCGGTTGCGCCCGTTGATCTGCAATTGCCGGTGCCGCAGTCGTTGGTCAGCGCAGCGGTGGACGACTTGCGCGGTGTCTCCGTGCTGGTGATCGAAGACGACGCGCTGGTACTTGCTGCGTTGGCGGCGCTGCTGGGTGGCTGGGGCCTGTGCGTGCATGAGGCCAGTGGCCTGGCGCAAGCCAGCGCGCATCTGGAGGCGGGTTGTCGGCCCAGCCTGATTCTCAGTGACTACCGGCTGCAAGAGGACCCCGATGGCATTGCAGTGATTGCCCACTTGCGCGCTTGGCTGGGGCAGACGACACCGGCTTGCCTGATCAGCGGAGATACCGACGTCAGCCTGATCGAGCGGGCGCAGGCCGCTGCATTGACTTTGTTGCACAAGCCGGTGCAACCCGCCAAGTTGCGCAGTTTGCTGCGCCGCTTGTTGCTGCGCCAGCAACCGGTTCAGCCCATCGTGGGTGAAGCTTTTCCGTAACCCCAGCGACCCGCCTCCAGCGCCGCCTGCATCCGCGACTTGACGCCAAAGCCGCGCAGAATGCTGCTGATGTGATTTTTGATGGTTTCGTCCGACAGGCTGAGTGCATCGCTGATTTCGCGGTTACTGCGACCCTCCAGCAGCAGTTGCAAAACTTCTTCCTGGCGCGGCGTGAAGACCGGTGGCGCGGTGCTGCGGCTGACCCCATTTGCAGCATGAACCGGCGCAAAGCTGCCAGGTGAATACACCTCCCCGTTCAACACCTGACGCAAGGCGTGAATCAGTTCGTCGCTGATGCCGGACTTGGTGACGAAGCCGGCAGCGCCTTGTGCCAGCACACGCTGCATGATGCTGGGATTGGCCGAGCCAGACAAAATGACAACCGGTAGTTCGGGGTGTTTCTTGCCAAAAACGCCCAAGGCGGCCAGCCCGTTCATGTCGGGCAGGTGGAAATCCAGCAGCACCAGATCAATGTCGGGGTGGAGTCGGGCCAGCTCAAAAGCCGCTGCGCAATCGCCGGCCTGAATGACGTTGACGGGTTCATCCGACACCAATCCTTGCAGCACCTGGCACAGGCCTTCGCGCACCAACGCATGATCATCCACTACCAGAATCTTCATGAGATTGCCCCAACTGCTTTCCTACAATGCAGGCCATGTTTGTCCACCTGCGCCTTCACACCGAATTTTCCGTCATCGACGGCACCAACCGCATTGACGAAATCGTCAAGGCCGGCGTGGCAGATCGCCAGCCGGCACTGGCCATCACCGACCTGAGCAATTTGTTTGGTGCCATCAAATTTTACAAAGAAGGCCGCAAACGCGGCATCAAGCCGATTATCGGTGCTGAAATCTGGCTCGAAGGGCTGGGCAAGGATGCTGGGCAACTTTCACGCGTGCTGCTGCTGGTGCAAAACCACCCCGGTTACCTGAATTTGTCGGAGTTGCTGGCGCGTGCCTGGACGCAAAGTGGTTCAAAAGCACAGGCCACCGTCAGCCTGGCCTGGCTCAAGGAGCTCAATGGTGGTCTGATTTGCCTCTCTGGCGCGCAGGCCGGGCCGGTGGGGCAGGCGCTGCTGCAGGGCGACCAGGCCCGCGCGCTGGATGCCGCGTTGCAGCTGTCGGGGGTGTTTGTGCACCGGTTTTACCTTGAATTGCAGCGCGCTGGTCGCCCCGAAGACGAGGTGCAAGTCGCCGCTGCGGTGCAATTGGCGCAGCGTATGGGGCTGCCGGTGGTGGCCACACACCCGGTTCAGTTTGCCACGCCCGATGATTTTGAAGCGCATGAGGCGCGTGTCTGCATTGCCGAGGGTGAAATTTTGGCCAACCCGCGCCGTGTGCGCCGCTTTACCCGTGAGCAATATTTCAAGACCAGCGCGCAGATGGCCGCGCTGTTTGCCGATGTGCCCTCGGGCCTGGCCAACAGCGTGGAAATTGCCAAGCGCTGCAACTTGACACTGGTGCTGGGCAAACCGCAGTTGCCGGATTTTCCGATTCCACCGGTCAACGGCGTGGTCATGCCTGCCGATGAATACTTTCGCTATGCCTCGCACGAAGGACTCAAAGAGCGCCTGGCGCACCTGTATCCCGACACCACAGAACGCGAGAAACAACGGCCGCGCTATCTGGAACGGCTTGAATTTGAGCTCGGAACCATCCTCAAGATGGGTTTTCCGGGTTATTTTTTGATTGTCGGCGATTTCATCAACTGGGCCAAAAACAACGGCTGTCCGGTCGGGCCGGGGCGCGGCTCCGGCGCTGGCTCGCTGGTGGCCTATGCGCTCAAAATCACCGACCTGGACCCGTTGCAGTACAACTTGCTGTTCGAGCGCTTTTTGAACCCCGAGCGGGTGTCGATGCCCGACTTTGACATTGACTTTTGCCAGGGCAACCGCGACCGGGTGATCGACTATGTCAAGGACAAATACGGCAAGGAGGCAGTCAGCCAGATTGCCACCTTTGGCACCATGGCGGCACGCGCGGCGATCCGCGACG
>JAIFMT010000009.1 GCA_020048295.1 Rhodoferax sp. | reverse complement strand
TGCCTGGGCCAAACACCGGCAATTTCCGCTGATTCCGTGCGCCCTGTGCGGCAGCCAGGAGAACCTGCAGCGCCAGGAAATCAAGCGCATGCTGCACCAGTGGGAGCGCCAGTACCCCGGCCGCACCGAGACCATGTTCACCGCGCTGCAAAACGTGGTGCCCTCGCACCTGATGGACCGCACGCGCCATGACTTCAAAAACATCCAATTGACTGGACAGCCCGTGGTGGACGGTGATATGGTGTTTGATGAACAGCCGCTGACGCTGGCCCATCCTCCGGGCGTGGCTGTGGTGCAGTTCGATTTTTAAGCAACAAATCACCCTCTAGCCCTTATGTACAAAGCGCTAACAGCTCTACTTTCAATAGTATTTCTGCTCACAGGCTGCAGTGGCATGCGACTGGTGGACAGCCAGGTCAGCAGCTTTGCACCCAAGCCGATGGCGGTGGGTGCCAGTTACCGCTTTGAGCGACTGCCCTCACAGCAGGTCGATGCATCAGCGCAAGGCCGGCTCGAAGCCATGGCCGAACACGCGCTGGCCAAGGTCGGCCTCAAGCGCAATGACGCGGCGCCCGAGTTGCTGGCGCAACTGCAGGTCACCCAGCGGATCGAATACACCGCCATCAATGGCCCGTTTTTTGGCTGGGGCCTGGGCTGGCGGGCGGGTCGCCACGGTGGCTTCGGCCTGGGCGGCGGCACGCTGTTTCCCGGTCTGGCCGATTTGCCCAATTACTGGCGCGAGGTGCATTTGACACTGCGCGAACTGGCCAGCGGGGCGGTGGTGTTTGAGTCACGCGCCCGCCACGATGGTCCCTGGTCTGACAGCGAGGCAATCTTGCCCGCCATGTTTGATGCAGCGTTACAGGGTTTCCCGAACCCGCCGACCGGCGAGCGGCGCGTCAATGTTGAAATTCCGCGCTAAAACACAGCGGGGCCTGCCGTGTGTAGCCGCGCTCACCGGGCCAGCTGTCATTTGTATGATTGACAATCCTCGCGCGTGAATGATTTCGCGTGATCCACAGGTCCACAGACACTTTCTGCCACTTATGAACGAATTCCCCTCAGAAAGCATTGATGTGGCGCTGCTACGCCCGGGCATGTTCGTCGAGCTGGCGCTGGGCTGGATGGCGCACCCGTTTCCCACCAGCAGCTTCAAGATTACCTCCGCGAAGCAAATCGATACCCTTCGTGCGCTGGGTTTGTCGCACGTCCGCTGGGTCCCGGGCAAGAGCGATCCACCCGACAGCAGCCCTGACGACGTGGCAACAGCCAGTGCGGCCGCGCAGCGTGCCGCCGCCATCGACCGTGAGCGCGCCCAACAGCAGGAACTGCAGGCGCGCAAACAACGCAGCGCTTTGCTGGGCACCCAGCAGCGCGACCTGATTGCCTGCGAGCGCCGCTTCGGCCAGACCATGCGCCAGTACAAGCTGGCCGTCGAGCTGATTGCGACCCGGCCGCAGGAAGCCACCACACAATGCAAAGCGCTGGTGGATGGGTTCGTGAGCGAATTGAGCGGGGTCGAAGAACTCGCCATCCGGCTGCTGTCTGATGGCATGGGCGACCGGTTGGCCATGCACCCGGTCAACGTCAGTGTGATTGCGCTGTTACTCGGAAAATACATGGGACTGCCCGCGGCCGAGATGGCTGACCTGGGGCTGGCGGCGTTTTTGCACGACATCGGCAAGTCGCAACTGCCAGACCGGGTACGCTGGCCCGAAGACAGTTTCTCCAGCGCCGAGCAGAAAGCCTACCAGGATCATGTGACCCAAGGTGTGTTGCTGGGCAAACGCATGGGGCTGACACCCGCTGTGCTGCAGGCCATCGCGCAACACCACGAGATGGTCGATGGCAGTGGTTTCCCGGCGCGCATCACCGGCGATGCCATGTCGCGCCCGGCCAAGATCCTGTCGCTGGTCAACCGCTACGAAGACCTGTGCAACCCCAGTCGCCCAGCCGCCGCCATCACCCCGCATGAGGCACTGGCGCTGATATTTGCGCAACTCAAACCGCGTTTTGATGCTGTGGCGCTGGGCGCATTCATCCGCATGATGGGGGTGTATCCGCCGGGTTCGGTCGTGCAACTGGCGGACGAACGTTACGCGATGGTGGTGTCGGTCAACTCGACCCGACCGCTGAAACCCCGGGTCATCGTGTTTGACCCCACGGTGTCGAAGCATGAAGCGCTGATTCTGGACCTGGAAACGATGCCTGACCTAGGCATCCGGCGCAGCCTCAAACCTGCGGGCTTGCCACGCGCGGCGATGGATTACCTGTCGCCACGCCAGCGCATCTGCTACTTTTTCGAACGCTCCGTGGACACCACGCTGGCCGGAGCTGCGCCATGACTTTGAGCGCCTGGCATCCCTTGATTGAGGGGCTGCTGGAGTCGGTCTGGCTGGTGAACCCGCTCGATTTGCGCATTCTGGATGTCAACTCTGCCGCTTGCAACCTGCTGGGCCTGAGCCGCGCCGAACTGCTGGGCAAGCCGGTCGTCGAGTTGACGGCCACCCCGGAAGACCTGTTTTTTTGGGAAGACGTGGCAGCCGGTTTGGTGGATCAGATTCATTCCGAAACACTGCTGCGCGGCACTGACGGCGAAGCGGTGGCGGTGGAACGCCGCGTCAGTCGGGTCTGGCCACAGCCCGGCCAGGCCATTTTTTTGGTCAGCATCCGCGACTTGCGCCAGCAGCGCAGCGTTGAGCGCGACCTTGAAAAACGTGTTGCCGAACTGCGCGCCACGCTCGAATCGACCGCTGACGGCATTCTGGTCAGCGATCCAGGTGGCGACATCCGCAACTACAACCGTCATTTTGCCAACCTGTGGGAAGTGCCCGAAGCGTTGCTGCTCACGCGCGACGATGCGGCGCTGCACGCCCACCTGGCCAGCCAGGTCGGCGATGTGACGAGCTACCTGCAGCGCCTGCAGCACATTCGCGACAACCCCTTGCTGGAAACCAGCGACGTGCTGGTGCTGCGCAGCGGGCGCGTGCTGGAGCGCGTCTCCCGTCCCCAATACAGCCGCGGTCAGCCCACCGGGCGGGTGTTTTCGTTTCGTGACATCACGCAAAACCTGCGCGACCAGGCGCAGCTCAAGCTGGCCGCCAAGGTGTTTGAGTCGAGCCTGGAAGCGATCTTTATCACCGGCGCTGATTTCATCATTCTGGCGGTCAACCCGGCGTGCGAAGCCCTGACGGAACGGACCCAGGTCCAACTGACCGGCATCAGCCCGGGCGACTTTTTTCACGATCCGCACGACCCGCAGTTCATTGCCGGCGTGCAAGCCACGCTGCATGAGCACGGTTTCTGGCGCGGCCAGCTGTGGGTGCGCCGGCATACCCTGGCCGGCTGTGCCGTGCAAGCCTCGTGGGTGCTATTGCGCGACGACCTGGGCCAGGTGTCGCACAGCATCGGTTTTTTCCGCGATCTGACCGAGGAGATGACCGCACAGAAGCGCATCGAGCAATTGGCCTACAGCGACGCGCTGACCGGCCTGCCCAACCGTTTGCTGCTGGCGCAGCGGACCGAATTTGCCCTGCACCTGGCCGAGCGCAACGCCACCGAGTGTGGTGTCTTTTTCATTGACCTGGACCGCTTCAAGAATATCAACGACTCGATGGGCCACGCCTTTGGCGACCAGGTGCTGATCGACGTGGCGCAGCGGCTCAAACGCTGCCTGCGCGATGTGGACACGCTGTGCCGGCTCGGTGGCGATGAGTTTGTGGTGTTTGTGCAGGACGTGGACGCGCATGGCGCCGAAGTGCTGGCGCGGCGCTTGCAGGATGCCATGAGCCAGGCCTTCCAGATTGACGGTATGACGTTTTCGGTTGGTTGCAGCATGGGCGTGGCGCTGTACCCTGAAGATGGCAAAACGCTCGATGCGCTGATTCAGTGCGCCGACACGGCCATGTACCTGGTCAAGGCGCGCGGCCGCGGCAGTTTCCGCTTTTACCAGCCGCAGATGAACGTCAACCTGCTGTCGCACATCAAAATGGACCATGCGATGCGGCTGGCCATGGAGCAAGGCCTGTTCCAGCTGCACTACCAGCCGCAGATTTCGCTTTGCGATGGCCGCTTGCTGGGCGTTGAAGCGCTGATCCGCTGGTTTGATGCCGAACTCGGACAGGTGTCGCCAGCGCAGTTCATCCCGCTGGCTGAAGAGTCGGGTTTCATCACCACCATCGGCACCTGGGTGCTCGAAGAGGCCGTGCGCCAGGCGGTGCTTTGGCAACAGGCTGGCACGCCGGTGACAGTTTCGGTGAATGTCTCGGCACTGCAGTTTCAGCAAGCCGATTTTGTCGATACGGTAGCAACCGTGCTCAAGTCTGCAGGCCTTGCTGCCCAGTGGCTGGAACTGGAGCTGACCGAATCGATCCTGATCCAGGACGCCCAGGAGGCGCTAAACCGCCTGCATGCGCTGGCCGCCATTGGTGTGGCCCTGGCGATTGATGACTTTGGCACCGGGTATTCCAGCCTGGCTTACCTGAAAAAATTTCCGATTGCAAAAATCAAGATCGACCGCTCATTTGTCATGGGCCTGCCCGACGACGAGGGCGACCGCGCCATCGTCAGCGCCACCATTGGCATGGCACGCGGGCTGAAACTTAGCGTGGTGGCCGAAGGGGTCGAAACACCCGCCCAGCGCGACTACCTGGCCAGCCTGGGATGCGAGGCGTTTCAAGGTTACTTGTGTGCACCTGGGCTGCCGGCACAGGCGCTTGAACAACTCATGGCCGGCCTTCCCCGCGTCAGCTAGCCCACCGCCATCACGGCCCGCCAGCCTGCCCGCAGCGCTTCAAGATGCGTTACAATTCATATAACAAATGAGCCTCAAGCCCTTATTAAATAAGCGCTTCTAGCTATTTATAAAATAGCAGTTTTCAACACCCGTCCATGCCATGCAAGCCACCCGCATCATTGCCATTCGCCACGGCGAAACCGCCTGGAACGTGGACACCCGCATCCAGGGCCAGCTCGACGTGGCACTCAACGAGGTTGGTGTTTGGCAGGCCGGCCGCGTCGCGCAGGCGCTGACTGACGAGCCTGTGGCGGCCATTTATGCCAGCGACCTGCTGCGCGCCTGGCAAACCGCCTTGGCCATTGCCGTCGTGGCGGGTTGCCCCTTGAGCGCCCGCGTGGGTCTGCGCGAGCGCGGTTTTGGCGAATTTGAGGGCAAAACCTACGCCGAAATCGAGGCCACCTGGCCAGCGTTGTCGCTGCAGTGGCGCAAGCGCGAGCCGCTGTGGGCCCCGCCCGGCGGCGAGTCACTGGCAACCATGCGCGAGCGCGTGCTGCACACCGTGAATGCGCTGGCAGCACAGCACATGGGCGAGCAAATTGTGCTGGTGGCGCACGGTGGCGTGATGGACATCCTGTACCGCCTGGCCACCGGCCAGGAGTTGCAGGCGCCACGCGCCTGGCAGTTGGGCAACGCCGCCATCAACCGCCTGCTCTGGACCCCCGACGGCTTCACACTGGTGGGCTGGGCCGATACCGGGCATCTGGAACGCGGCAGTCTGGATGAAACCACTGCCTGAAAATTGCTCAACCCCCTGAGGGCAAGCGGCCAATTTTCTGCTCCGCAAAAGGTCAGCCATTTACAATTTGTATATTGCAATTTTGAGGAGCATCCCATGACTGCCACCGCTGCCGTTTTCATGTCAGGCAACAGCCAGGCGGTTCGTTTGCCCAAGGCCTTTCAGCTCAAGTCCAAGCGCGTCACCATTGAGCGCCGGGGCGATGAAATTGTCTTGAAGGAAGCGCCGCAAACCATGAAGGAGTTTCTGGACAAGCTGCCTATCATCCCTGACGCGCCGTTTGACTTAGGTGATGAAGGTCCTGTCGAGCCGGTGGAAGTGTGGTGACAGGCGTGTCCTTTTCACTTCAACATTATCTGATTGATACCAACATTTGGAGCCATTTGCAAAGGCGTACAACGGCAGCCTTGGTCACACGATTTGCTGAACTGACACCCGGCCAGACATTTCTTTCACCCGTGGTTCTGGGAGAAATGGAGACCGGTTTTCTCAAGGGTGACCGCGCACCCTACCGCAGAATGGCTTTGGACCAGATCATTCACTCTTGCCAAATGCTGACGGTGAACCGGCATGTGGCCATTGAATATGCCCGGCTTCGTGCTCAACTGGAACAGCTAGGTACGCCCATTGGACCCAATGACAACTGGATTGCCGCCGAAGCCCTGCACCACAAGCTGATACTGGTGACCGACAACGTGCGCGAGTTTTCCCGCGTGCCGGGCCTTCGGGTTGAAAACTGGCTTTAGACGCAAACCATGCTGATTGACTTTTTTTACACCCTGCGCGCAGCCAAGCTACCGGTCTCGGTCAAGGAGTTCCTGACCCTGCTCGAAGCGCTGAAACTCGGCGTGGTCGGCCCGAAAACGCCACAGACGGATGACGACAACGCGCCATCAGGCTACAAGATCGAGGATTTTTACCCCCTGAGCCGCGCCCCTCTGGTCAAGGACGAAAAGCATTACGACAAGTTTGACCGGGCGTTTTCGGCCTACTTTCACGGTGTCGAGCTGGTCACCGATTTC
>JAIFMT010000227.1 GCA_020048295.1 Rhodoferax sp. | reverse complement strand
GCTGGTGGCGCGCAAGGCCAGCTACCCGCATGCGCTGATGAAACCCTACCGGAAAGGTGAACGATAAAATAGGCCTCTAGCCCTTGTCTGTGTTGAGCAGGTCAGCGGGTACCGTTTCAGAATATCATTGCGCGCAGTCCCTCGACGCACCCCCCGATGTTGCTGAACCCCAAACTCAAGTCGCGCTTTGACAGGCTCAAGGCTTCCGGCCAGCTGCCGTCACCCAAGGGTGCAGCGTTGGCCGTGCTCAAGCTGACGCAGCAAGACGACACCACCTCGGCCGTGCTGGCGCGCGCGGTTGAGGCTGACCCGGCGTTGGTAGCGCGGCTGATCAAACTGGCCAACAGTTGTCAGATGCCCGGTGCCCGCCCGATTCTGGCGGTACCGGATGCCATTCAGATACTCGGTCTCAACGCCGTGCGCGGGCTGGCGCTGGGCAGTTCGCTGATGGCTGACCGCCACAGCGAGCACTGTCCTGGCTTCGATTACGAACAATTCTGGTCTTACAACCTGGCCTGCGCCGTGGCCATGCGCGCCTTTGCCGCATGCAGCCGCATCATTCAAAGCGATGAAGCGTTCACCCTGGGGCTGCTGTCCGGTATGGGTGAACTCGGTTTGGCGGGCCTGTTTCCCGATAGGTACGGCCGGCTGTTGCAAACCGTCAAGCGCCCTGAGTTGCTGGCCCAGGAGCGTCAGGCGTTTGAATTTGACCACGCCGATCTGACCGCTGCCCTGTTGCTCGACTGGGGGTTTCCTGAAGCGCTGGCTGAGCCCATCCTGAAACGCGAACAAACCCAACTGCCCGACGCTGCCGATGTGTCTCGCGCTGCCCAGTTGCTGCAATTGTTGCGACTGGCCAGTCAAACTGCTGAAATTTGCCTCGCCCCAGACCCTCTGCGCCCCAACCTGATGCAGGCTTTGCTGCCCCTGGGTCGACAGATTGGCATCGACACCACAGACTTGCTGAGCCTGTGCGACGACGTGGTCCGTGACTGGACCGACTGGAGTGGCCTGCTTGAGATCGCTGCGCAAAGCGTGCCGCCATTTGCAGAACTCTTGAAACTGATGCCACCCAGCCAGCCCGAAGCCCCGCCCGCCGGTTTGCCCGACCTGCAGCAATTCACCGCTGAAATTGCCAAACTGCAGCAACGCGTCGATCAGGGCCGCCAGCGCAACCTGGAAAACGAAAGGCGCATGGAGTTGGCCCTGAGTGGCAGTGAACTCGGCACCTGGGACTGGCACACCGCCAGCGGTGAAGTGGTGCTCAATGAGCGCTGGTGCGCCATGGTCGGCTACCGCTCACGCGAAGTCGTGCCGCACATGGACACCTGGAAAAAACTGGTGCATCCGGACGATTACAAACAAGTGGTCACCGACATGAGCCAGCACATGGAGGGCCGCAGCCCGGTTTATGAGAACGAGCACCGCCTGCTGCACAAGGCGGGCCACTGGATCTGGGTGCTTGACCGTGGCCGGGTGGTGGAGCATGACGCCAACGGTGCCGCGCTGCGGGTGGTCGGCACCCACATGGACATCACCCAGCGCAAACAGGTGCAAGCCGAGCTGCTGCGCTCCAACCGCGAGCTCGAACAGTTCAGCTACAGCATCTCGCACGACATGCGCCAGCCGCTGCGCATGATCAACAGCTACCTGCAGTTGCTGCAAAAAAGCCTGGGCCAGGGGCTCACCGCCGAGCAGCGCGCCTATTTCAAATTTGCCATTGACGGCGCACAACGCATGGATACCATGATGCTGGCGCTGCTGGACTACTCGCGCGTCGGGCGCAAGGGCGAGCCGCAGACCTGGGTGCAAAGCCGCGCGCTGCTGGATGAAGCTGTGCATTTTTTGCAAACCAGCATCACCGAGTCTGGTGCGCAGCTGCAATTGCAGGGTCATTGGCCGCAAGTCTTTGTCAGCCCGGACGAGGTGCTGCGCCTGCTGCAAAACCTGATTGCCAACGCGCTCAAATTCCGCATCGACAAGCAAGTGCCGCACATCACCGTTACCAGTGCTCTCACGACCAGTCACTGGCGCTTGTGCGTGGCCGACAACGGTGTGGGTATTCAACCGGACCAGATTGACCGGTTGTTCCAGGTGTTTTCGAGGCTGCAGTCGCGCATTGCGTTTGAGGGCACCGGCATTGGCCTGGCGCTGTGCCGCAAAATTGCCGAGCACCACGGCGGACGCATCTGGGCCGAGTCTGCCGGTGTTGGCCTGGGCAGCCAGTTTTGCGTCGAACTGCCGCAAAGCCCCGCACCCACAGCCGGATGAAAACACGGGCCATCTCATCCGTGCGCGCCTGGACGGTGGCTGTGGTGGTGTTCGTCGTCGCTGCCGCTCTGTCGGCAGGCTTGATCTGGACACTGGAGGGGGCACGCTTGCGCGAGGTGCGCGCACTGGCCACCACCTTGGCCACCGAACGCGCCCAGGCCATTCAGGGCAACATGGAGCGCGCTTTTTCAGCCGCCTATGCGCTGGCGGCCATGGTGCGCCAGGGCAAGGGCCAGGTGCCCGAATTTGCCGAAACCGCCACCCAGATGCTGCCGTTTTACCCCGGCGTGGCTTCACTGCAAATGGCCGTGGGCGGCATCGTGTCGGCCATCGTGCCACTGGCGGGTAACGAAAAAGCCATCGGCCACAACCTGCTGGCTGACCCCAACCGCACCAAAGAGGCTTTTTTGGCGCGCGATACCGGCCAGCTGACGCTGGCCGGACCATTTCCTCTGCTGCAAGGGGGCCTGGGCGCGGCCGCGCGGTTGCCGGTTTTCTTGCCCGGTGACGCAAACGCACCACAATTTTGGGGCTTTGTGGTGGTGCTGCTGCGTTTTCCACAAGCGCTGGAGGCAGCCCAGCTCAACCTGCTGCAAGAACGCGGTTTTCAGTATGAGCTGTGGCGAACCCACCCCGATACCCAAAACAAGCAAGTGATTGGCAGCAGCGCCCAGCAGCCGCTGGTGGAGCCTGTGACCCGCCAGCTGGCGGTGCCCAACGCCACCTGGCACCTGAGCCTGAGCCCGGTACGGGGCTGGGGCGACACGCCTGGTTTGCTACTGAAAAGTGCACTCGGGCTGGCTTTCAGCCTGCTGCTGGGTGGGCTGGCCAAGCTGCTGGTGGACTTGCAAAACCAGGAAAAGCTGTTGGAGAGCCGTGTTGCATTGCGCACCAAAGACCTGCAGCGATTCTCGGAAGTCACCGCTCACCATTTGCAGGAGCCAGCACGTCGGCTGGCCAGCTACGCCGAGCGGCTGAACCAACAACTGGCCGGGCAAACGCTGCCGCCGGACACCCGGCTGTCGCTGGAATTTATCGGCCAGCAGGCGCGGCGCATGAAGAAGCTGCTGTGCGATATGGAGCGCTACCTCGCCTGCGACCAGCCACGCGCGGCGATGGCGGTGACCGACCCGCTACCGGTTTTGCAGAAACTGCTGGTGCAGCTACGGCCACGGCTGACTGCAGCAGGTGCCCAGGTCAAGCTGGGTGATTTGCCTGCGGTGTGGATTGACGCACCACGGCTCAAAGATGCGTTTGAGGTGGCGCTGGACAATGCCTTGCAATTTGGCCTGCCTGCGGACGCCGGCACACCGGCAAGCATCAGCATCGAAGGTCAGCAAACAGGCCGGTGGGTGCGGTTTTGCGTTGCAGACAATGGTCCCGGCATCGATGCGCAATACCATGAGCGCTTGTTCCGGGTTTTTGAGCGCATGAGCTCGGCCAACGAGGGCACCGGCATTGGACTGGCTATCATCCGGCACATTGCCGAAAGCTGTGGTGGACGTGCCTGGCTTGAGACAGCGCCAGGCGGCGGTTGCCGTGTCTGTTTTGAACTACCCACATTGGAAACAAGTTGAACCCGGAACCCGATGCGTTTGTGATTTTGCTGGCGGAAGATGAGCCCGCTGATGCCCATCTGGTGAAAGCCGCTTTGACAGAGGCACGCATTCTGGCTGACCTGCATCATGTGCAGGATGGCCGTGAAGTGCTGGAATTTTTGCGCCGCCAGGGGCCCAGGTTTGCCAACGCACCGCGCCCCAGCCTGATCTTGATGGACTTGAACATGCCCCGTATGGATGGTCGCGAATGTCTGGCCGCCCTCAAGGCCGACAGCGCCTTGCGCGATATACCGGTGGTGGTGCTGACCACCTCCGAGGTGGAGCGCGATGTGGCCATCTCCTACAACCTGGGGGCATCGGGCTACATCACCAAAGCGATGGACATTGAAGAGTTCATCAGCACCCTGCGCCTGCTGAGCGACTACTGGATCAAGCTGGTACGTTTGCCCAAGCACCCCTGAAAACACCATGTTTTCTCCAGACCGCCCGCATCCAGTCGCGCCGCCCAG
Organism: Rhodoferax sp.; assembly: GCA_020048295.1. The sequence goes on along the minus strand of JAIFMT010000227.1, from coordinate 2,238 downwards.
CGTCAAGGTGGTGTTGTTGGTGGAAGATGAACCCGGCGACGCGCATCTGATCCGGCTGCAATTACAAGAGTGCGAAGACGACAGTTATCAATTGCACCATGCCGATTGCATGGCGCAAGCGCGCCGGATGGTGGAGGTCGAGGGCTTTCACCCGGACGTGGTGCTGCTCGACCTGAACCTGCCCGACTCCGCTGGCGTTGCCACGGTCGCGTTGTGCCGTGCGCTGATAGACGCACCGGTGATCGTGCTGACCGGGCTGGATGACCAGTTTGCCCGCCAGGCGGCGATTCAGTCCGGTGCCGAGGACTACCTGACCAAAGGCGGCAGTGCCGCCGAAATGCTCAAGGCATTGCGCTACGCCATGCTGCGATACGCCCGTGACATCGATGCCCGGCGAGCCACGGCAGTGTTCATGCATTCCTACGATGGCATCATGATCACCGATGCGCAGGGCATCATCATCGAAGTCAACCCCGCCCTGTGCCGCATTACCGGCTACCAAGCCGAAGAGTTGCTGGGCAACAGCCCGCGGCGGCTGGCATCAGGCCAGCACGACCAGCAGTTTTATGCCGCCATGTGGCAGGGTATCCTGTACAAAGACGTGTGGCAGGGTGAGCTGGTCAACCGCCACCGGGACGGCCACCTGTACTTTGTCGGCGAATCCATCACGGTGTGCCGCAATGCGGCGGGGCGCATTCAGCAATTCATCTGCGTCATGGGCGACATCACCGAGCGCCACGCGGCACAAACCAATCTGCAGCGCAGCAATAACCGGCTACAAAGCATTCTGGAAAATATCCCGGTCGGTTTGAGTGTGTTTGATGCCGACCTGAAACTGGTAGCCAAAAACCAGCTGTTTCAAACCAACCTGGATTTGCCGGACAGCTTGTTTGACGACAACGCCACGACCTTTGACCGCCTCATTCGCTTCAACGCCGAGCGTGGTGAGTACGGCCCGGGCCATGCCGATGATCAGGTAGCAGAAAAATTGGCGCGAGCGCGGCAATGGCACGAACATCAGTACGAGCGCACCCGGCCTAACGGTGTGGTGCTGGACATTCGCGGAGCACCCATGCCCGACGGTGGCTTTGTCACCACCTACGCCGACATCACCAACCTGGTGCGTGCCAACGCAGAAGCGCAAGCCGCCAACCTGGCCAAAAGCCGGTTTCTGGCGACGATGTCGCATGAAATTCGCACCCCGATGAATGGCATTCTGGGCATGGCGCAGTTGCTCACCCAGCCCAATTTGAGCGAACGTGACCGGCTGGAATATGCCCACACGGTGCTGGCTTCGGGCCAGTCTTTGCTGAGTTTGCTCAATGACATTCTGGATTTGTCAAAAATCGAGGCGGGCCATTTCCAGATTGACCTGTCGCCGGTGGACCCGCAGCACCTTCTGCAGGAAACTCACTCGCTGTTTTCCGGTGCAACCAAGAACAAAGGCTTGCAGCTTGAATGGCAGTGGCTCGGCACGCCTGGCCAAAGCTACCTGAGCGACAGCCACCGGTTGCGGCAAATGCTGGCCAATCTGGTGGGCAATGCGATCAAGTTCACACCGACCGGCCGCATCCTGATCGAGGCCAGTGAAATCAACCGCATCGACAGCACGGCAACGCTGGAGTTTTCCGTCACCGACAGCGGCATTGGCGTGGCCCTGGAAAAACAAGCCGGATTGTTTGAGGCGTTTTCGCAGGCGGACAGCTCCACCACGCGCGAATTCGGTGGCTCCGGGCTGGGCTTGTCGATTGTCAGCCGTCTGGCGCAACTGCTCGGCGGCACTGTCGGGGTGCAAAGCACGCTGGGCCGAGGCGCACGGTTCTGGTTTCGGGTGCAAGCCAACCCGATCGCGCAGTTGTCACCGCTTGAGAGTTCAGCAACGGAGCCGGCGCAAGCAGTGCCAGACCCCGGTCAAACTGGATTCGTGGGGCGCGTGCTGGTGGCCGAAGACAACCCGGTCAACTGCATGGTGATAGAAGGCTTGCTGGGTACGCTAGGGTTGGCGGTCGAGCTGGTGGACAACGGGCAGCAGGCGGTGGACGCATTGGCCGGGGACAAAGTACCTGACCTGGTACTGATGGACCTGCATATGCCGGTGATGGACGGCTACGAAGCAACCCGCTGCATCCGCCAGGCAGAGCTGGACAGCGGGCGCGCGCGCGTACCGATCATTGCCCTGACAGCCGATGCTTTCGAGGATGACCGGCTGCACTGTCTGGCAGTCGGTATGGACGGGTT
>JAIFMT010000088.1 GCA_020048295.1 Rhodoferax sp. | reverse complement strand
GGCAAAAAGCGCTGGCCAAACAAATGCGGATAAAGCTCAAACAATCTCTCCAGCACCGGGGCAACGGCGGCAAAGCGGTCCTTCTTCTGGCTTGGGGTTTTGGCCACGGGGGGTGTTGCAGGTGTGCCATCAGCTTGCGGTGCGCTCACTTCCTCTGTTTCGCTGCCCGCTGGCGCTGCGGCTTCAGCCGGGGGCAACAGGGTGGCGTGGGCGGATTCTGCGGGGTGCTCGATCAGGTTGTCGGTCAGGTTGTCGGTCATGGCATGTGTCAGTTTGATTAACCCGCGATTGTCATCCAAAGCGCCACTTCGCTGGCATACTTGATAACCATGAACCAAGTCCAGATGATGCAGACCCTAGCGCGTGCGCCCGCACCCAGTATCAAGGCGCTAGCGGCGGGCTACCGCGCCAACGCCGGGCATTTTGATGAGGTGCGCGCAGAGGTCAGCGGCGAGAGCGCTACCCGAGCGCAAAGTTCTCTTTTTTCTATAGCTTCTATCGCAAGTGGAGAAAGGGCTTGGAGCCAATTCTTTGACCAGATCGCAGACGAGACAGCCGCTGAGATGGAGCAGCGCAGCGTCAGCCTGGCGCACCAGGTGCGCGACAACGGCATTACCTACAACGTGTATGCCGACGAAAACGGCCCCCAGCGGCCCTGGTCGCTGGACCTTTTTCCGCTCATCGTTGATTCGAAAAGCTGGCAGCACATCGAAGCCGGCGTGCTGCAGCGGGTGCGTCTGCTGGAACACGTCATGGCCGATGTGTATGGGGCGCAGGCGCTGCTTGCGTCAGGCTTTTTGCCACCGGCGCTGATCCAGGGTCATCCCGGATACCTGCGGGCCATGCACGGCATTGCGCCCGTCGGAGGGCGCTATCTGCACATAGCGGCGTTTGACCTGGCGCGTGGCCCTGACGGCAACTGGTGGCTGGTCGGGCAGCGCACCCAGGCTCCGTCCGGGCTGGGCTACCTGCTGGAAAACCGGCTGGCGATTTCTGCCCAGTTTGCCCCGGCCTTCGAGCAGCTCAAAGTGCAGCGGCTGGCCGGCACTTACCGCGCACTGATGGACAGCCTGCGCGCCATGAGTCCGCTCGGGGCCCAGGCGCATCTGGTGTTGCTGACCCCCGGCCCGTACAACGAAACCTATTTTGAGCACGCTTACCTGGCACGTTACCTGGGTCTGACGCTGGTTGAGGGCAGCGACCTGCTGGTGCGTGACGAAAAACTGTACCTGAAAACACTCAAGGGCCTGATACCAGTGCATGGCGTGCTCAAGCGCGTGGACGATCAATACATGGACCCGCTGGAACTGCGCGCCGATTCAACGCTGGGTGTGCCGGGCCTGCTGCAGGCCATTCGTGCCGGCAACGTGCTGGTGGCCAATGCGCCGGGCTCGGCGTTTCTGGAGTCGCCCGCGCTGCTGGGGTTCTTGCCGGCGCTGGCGCGGCAGTTGTATGACGAAGAACTGAGCCTGCCAGCGCTGCCCACCTGGTGGTGCGGCGAGCGCAGTGCCATGCTTGATGCGCTGCCCCGGCTGCGTGACTGCGCCATCAAACCCACCTACCCGGGCTCGCCCAGCCATGCCGGCTTTGACGCGGTGCTGGGCGCACGGCAGGATGCGCGTGCGCTCGACGAATGGGCTGGGCGCATTTTGCGGCATCCCGAAGAGCACACGGTACAAGCCTACACGCCCCTGTCGCAAATGCCCACCTGGCATATGGGTCAACCAGCCGGCACGGGCAGCAGCGGTTTGCTGGCGCGATCGGTGATGCTGCGGGTGTTTGCCGTGTCGGACGGCGCTGCCGGCTGGCGGGTGCTGCCCGGTGGGCTGGCGCGGGTGGCCAGCGCAGGCGAAGAAATTACCTCCATGCAGCGCGGTGGCAGCAGTGCCGATGTGTGGGCGCTCACCAACGGCGAAATTGACCAGACGACACTGCTACAACCGCACCTGACCCCCGAGAGCCTGATGCAGCGCAAACGACTGGTGACCAGCCGTGCCGCCGAAAACCTGTATTGGCTGGGCCGTTATACCGAGCGCACCGAAAACGCCTTGCGTCTGGCGCGCCTGACGCTGGAGTCGCTGCACGGCGAAGACCAGACCTGCGCTCCGCTGCTCACCTGGCTGGGCCAGATGGCGCTGGCCAACACGCTGGTATTGCCCGGCGTGCCTTCCCCGACACAAGCGGCGCGGGTGTTCGAGCTGTCACTGATCGACAGCCTGGGCAGCACCACCGGTGCCACCAGCGTGGGCTACTACCTGCGCGCGCTCAAGATGACGGCGTCTTGCGTGCGGGACCGGCTGTCGCAGGAGCACTGGCGCATCATCACCCGCGCCGAAGAAGAGCTGTTTGCCCGTTTTGCCGATCACCGCCGCCGCAGTGATCGCGCCACGCTGCAAGCGCTGCATATCCTGAAGGATGCCACCGAACACATGGCTGCCATCACCGGTGCGCAAACCGACCGCATGACGCGTGACGACGGCTGGCGACTGCTGAGCATTGGCCGGCACATCGAGCGGCTGTCGTTTTTGGCATCGGCACTGAGCCGCGCGCTGGGATGTGGCAGTCTGGAGTCCGAAGGCGGTTTTGACGCAATGATCGAGCTGTTTGACAACGCCATCACCTTCCACGCGCAATTTCAGCAAAGCCGCGACATGGCCGCGCTGATTGACCTGCTGGTGATTGACGGCGACAACCCGCGTTCGCTGTCGTGGGTGGCGCACACGCTGCGGGGCCGATTGGCCAAGCTGGCCGGCAGCGAGCCCAACCAGCTTTGCAGCCTGTCGCTGAAGGTGCCCAACCCGGCGGCCTGGGGCCTGGCGCAATTGTGCGAGCGCGTGCCTGACCTGATCACACCCAACCCCACGGACGTTGCCACGGCCACCGCGCCGCACTACGAGTTGCTCAAGCAGGTGATGTACCAATGCACACAAGCGGCTTTTGATGTCTCCGAGGAAATCAGCGTCACCTACTTTACGCATAGCGGTCTGGCCAACCGCAGCATGGGCACGTCATGAAGCTGCAAATTACCCACGAAACGCTGTACGACTACAGCCCGGCGGTCGAGACCGCGCAGCACATGGCCTACCTGACGCCGCTGCACACGCCCACCCAGCAGTTGCTAAAAACCAGCCTGACGGTCAGCCCACAACCAGCGCAAATCCGCGCCATGACCGATGTGTTTGGCAACACGCGCAGCTTTTTTTCTTTGCAAGTGGCGCACCGGGAACTGCGTGTGGTCGCCAGCAGCGAGGTGCTGACTTGTGCCAGTGCCTTGCCGCACAGCGAGCTGGGCTGGGAGGAAGCCCGGGAGCGCTTCCGTTACCGTGCCGGCTCAACATTTGATGCAGCCAACGAATTTGTCTTCGCCTCGCCGATGGTGCCGCGCCAGAGCGAATTTGCCAGCTACGCACGGCCCAGCTTTGCCGCTGGTAGCGGGCTGCTGGATGCGGCGCTGGACCTGATGCACCGCATTCACGACGACTTCACTTACGAGAGCCAGAGCACCGAGGTCAACACCCCGGCGCTGCAGGCGCTGGCGCAGCGCAAGGGAGTGTGTCAGGATTTTGCGCATATCTTTGTCGCCTGCCTGCGCTCGCTCGGGCTGGCGGCGCGCTATGTCAGTGGCTATTTGCTGACCATCGCAGCCCCCGGGGCCGTCAAGCTGCGCGGCAGCGATGCCTCACACGCCTGGGCCTCGGTGTACATCCCGGATTTGCCGGCAGACCAACGCTGGGTACATTTGGACCCGACCAATGACCGCGCCGGCTGGCACGGGCCAGGCGAAGACTACGTGCTGCTGGCCAACGGGCGTGACTTTTCCGATGTGTCACCCATGCGCGGCGTGATTCACGGTGGTGCCAGCCACACGCTGACCGTGGCGGTGACCGTCGAGCCGGTGCTGCCCACCGGGGCCAGCCCCCACACCACGCATTCGCAGTCAACGTCCCAATCACCAACACCGTCATCAACGCAAGGTCAAAGTCAAAGTCAGAGTTAAAGTCAGTCCACCGAACCGGGACGCCACCCAAGCCCGGGCCAATGAGCCCCTTACGGGCTAGCAGCCATTTGTATTGTTAAAAAGGAATCTCCATGAGCATTTACGCCAAACTCACTGAACTCGGCATCACCCTGCCCCCCATCGCCATTCCGGCAGCTGCCTACGTGCCCTATGTGCAGACCGGCAAGCTGGTTTTTTTGAGTGGCCATATCGCCAAAAAAGACGGCAAGGCGTGGGTCGGCCAGTTCGGCAAGAACATCAGCACCGAAGAAGGCCGCGCCGCCGCCCGCTCGATTGCCATCGAACTGCTGGGCACGCTGCACGCCGCCGTGGGAGACCTCAACCGTGTCACGCGCATCGTCAAGCTGATGTCCCTGGTCAACTCCACCGGCGACTTCACCGAGCAGCACCTGGTGACCAACGGCGCCAGTGAACTGATGGGTCAGGTCTTTGGCGCTGAAAAAGGTTCCCACGCCCGCAGTGCCTTTGGTGTGGCGCAAATCCCGCTGGGAGCCTGCGTGGAAATCGAGATGATTGCCGAAGTGGACTAGCATGCGCGGAGTGCGACAAGGTGCGGCGGTAAATACTAATAATATAGCTGTTATCGCTTATCCCATAAGGGCTTGGGCATGATTTCTTACATGAATGGCTTGGAGGGATGAGCATCACGACAACGCAACACACGCCCATGATGGCCCAGTACCTCGGCCTCAAGGCCGGGTATCCAGACACGCTGCTGTTTTACCGCATGGGTGACTTTTACGAGCTGTTTTATGCCGATGCCGAAAAGGCCGCACGGCTGCTGGGCATCACGCTGACGCAACGTGGCCAGAGTGCCGGTGCGCCGGTGGTGATGGCCGGCGTGCCGTTTCACGCGGTCGAAACCTACCTGGCACGACTGATCAAGCTCGGTGAATCGGTGGCGATTTGCGAGCAGGTGGGCGACGTGGCCAGCGCCAAAGGCCCGGTCGAGCGCCAGGTAGTGCGCGTGGTGACCCCTGGCACGCTGACTGACCTGGAACTGCTGGGCGACAAGACCGAGGCGGTTTTACTCAGCGTTCACCAGGGCGCGCGCAACCAGTGCGGGCTGGCCTGGCTCAGCGTCACACAAGGCGTGGTGCATCTGGCCGAATGCGCACCTGATGAGCTGACCAGCTGGGTGCTGCGTATCAGCCCCGGTGAGCTGATCTTCAGCGCCGGTGCCACACCCGCCTTCGAGTCCCGCTTGCGTGCTATTTTATTTGCAGCTGCCTGTCCAATATCCGCCAGGCCAGAGTGGCAATTTGATGCTGCACTGGGGCAGCGCACGCTGCTGGCCCACTTGCAGGTTGCCAGCCTGGCCGCCTGGCAGGCGCAAGACCTGCAACACGCCCAAGCTGCTGCTGCCGCCCTGCTGAGCTACGCCGACCACACACAAGGTCGGGCGCTGACGCATCTCCACGCCGTGCGGGTGCAACGCCAGGACGAACTGATCGACCTGCCGCCAACCACCCGGCGCAACCTTGAACTCACGCAAACGCTGCGTGGCGACGACGCACCCACCCTGTTTTCATTGCTCGACACGTGCATGACCGGCATGGGCAGTCGCCTGCTCAAAAGCTGGTTACTCACGCCACAGCGCGACCGCCGTGAAGCGCGCGCGCGCCTGAGCGCCATTACCGCGCTGCGCAGTGGTGCCGCGCTGTCGGGCGGGGCCGGCCCGTGGGAGAAACTGCGCGATCACATCAAGGGCAGCACCGACGTGCAGCGCATCACCGCCCGCATCGCACTGCGCCAGGTGCGTCCACGCGAGTTGCTCGGCATGCAAGCAACGTTACAAAAAACAGAGCTTCTTGCGCCCGAACTGATTGGGCTAGAGGCCTATTTGACTCAGATTTCTGATGATCTTCGTCCACCCACCGGTTGTGCCGAGTTGTTGCACAGCGCCATCGCCGCCGAGCCCGCCGCGCTGGTGCGCGATGGTGGTGTGATTGCCGATGGCTTTGACAGCGAGCTTGACGAACTGCGTGGCATCCAGACCCACTGTGACAGTTTTTTACTGGACCTGGAAATGCGCGAAAAGGCTCGCACCGGCATTGCCAACCTGCGCGTGCAATACAACAAGGTGCATGGTTTTTTCATCGAGGTCACACAGGGCCAGATCGACAAGGTACCGGACGACTACCGGCGTCGCCAGACGCTGAAAAACGCCGAACGCTTCATCACCCCGGAGCTCAAGGCGTTTGAAGACAAGGCCCTGAGCGCCCATGAGCGTGCGTTGGCGCGCGAAAAATGGCTGTATGAGCAGTTGCTGGACCAGTTGCAGGCCCATGTGCCGGCGCTGTCCCGGCTGGCGCAGGCGCTGGCCACACTGGATGCGCTGTGCGCGCTGGCCGAGCGCAGCTTGAGGCTGGACTGGTGCGCACCGCAATTTGTCAAGGAACCCTGCATTGCCATCGAAGCCGGTCGCCATCCTGTGGTGCAGGCGCGCCTGAACGAGACCAGCGCCGGGGCCTTCATCGCCAACGACACCCGGCTACACGTGAAGCAACGCATGCAGATCATCACCGGCCCCAACATGGGCGGCAAATCGACTTACATGCGCCAAATCGCCGTGATTGTGCTGCTGGCCAGCATCGGCAGCTATGTGCCCGCTGCCAGTTGCCGTCTCGGGCCGATCGATGCCATCCACACCCGCATCGGT
>JAIFMT010000064.1 GCA_020048295.1 Rhodoferax sp. | reverse complement strand
GGCCAGCAATGCACAGTCCCGCTTTCGCAAGAAGTTTGACACCACCAATCAGCAACACCTGGGGGCCCGCATTGCTGAGATGCGGGTGAACGCCTGGTTGCTGCGCCCCATGCTCGACTTGGTCAACGTGTTGTTGCTGGTCGCCGTGATTTACAGCTTTGGCCAAAGCGCCATCGACGGGCTGCAGATTGGCGTGCTGTATGCCTTTGTGAGTTACCTTGGCCGCGTGGTGGACCCGCTGATCCAGATCACTTTGCAGTTTGGACAACTGCAGCAGGCCATCGTGGCTGCAGCCCGGGTGGACACGCTGCTGCAAGAACAGCGTCCACAGGCAGTAGCGGGGCCGCAGCGAATTTCCAAGGGGGCGGTGCGCATTCAGAAGCTCAAATTTGGTTACAGCCCTGAAACCGTGGTCTTGCACGACCTGAGCCTGGAGATTGAGGCCGGTGGCTTTTACGGGCTGGTCGGGCACACTGGCAGTGGCAAGTCCACCTTGCTCAGCCTGTTGCTGCGCTTCTACCAGGCGCAGTCAGGCGACATCAGCGTGGATGGCATACCGCTGGCCCATTTCAGTGACGCGCATTTTCGTGCCGACGTGGGTCTGGTGCCGCAAGACCCATTTTTGCTGGCGGCCAGTGTGCGTGAAAACATTGCCATGGGCCGCAGTATTGCCGAGGACGACCTGCAGGCTGCAGCGCGGGCAGCACATTGCCACGATTTCATCATGCAGCTTGAGCAAGGCTACGACACCTTGCTGGGCGAAGGCGGCGCACGTCTGTCGGTGGGGCAAAAGCAGCTCATCGCCATTGCCCGAGCGCTGGCGGGTCAGCCGCGCATTTTGTTTTTGGATGAAGCCACCGCCCACGTTGACTCCGAGACCGAGCAGATCGTGCAACTGGCTTTGTCGGAGTTACACGGTCGGGTGACAGTGATTGCGATTGCCCACCGTTTGTCGACCATTCGTGGCGCTGACTGCATTGTGGTGCTCAACCATGGGCGCATTCACGAACAGGGTCGCCATGAGACCCTGATGGCGATTCCGCAAGGGGTATACCAGCGGCTGTATTTGTTACAACAATTGGAAAGCTAGTTGACACGCGGCGCCGGTGCCGCCAGCGAACGGGCAACGCCATCCCAGAAGGTGATGCGCCCCAAGACCCGACGAATCCCCACCGTTGGCTGGCTGCGCAAGGCAGGTTTATCATCAGCACTATGTCCAGTTCCCTCGATCTGGCACAGATTCGCTTTGACAACGCCTTGGCCCTGTTTGACGAGTTTGTGCGCAACACCATCAAACAACCCGACGCAGCGACCCTGCGAGGCCTGGAAGGCCGGTTTGCCGAAAAGGTGCAAATCCAGCCCAGTTACTGGAGCCAGATCAAAGGCCGCTCACGCCAGATTGGCGAACGCCTGGCGCGCCAATTCGAAACCCTGTGCCACAAACCCAACGGCTGGATGGACCAGGTGCACACGCCTGGGGACAGCCCTGCAAAACCTGCCTCCGTGGTCGATTCGCCCAGTGACAGCCTTGCCCCCCGTGACGACGACGAGCGCTTCATCGTCGGCCTGGTGCTGACCTACTACCGGCGCCACCCGCAGCGCGCCCGCACCCGTCTGCTGGATCTGCTGGGCGAGGTGCTGACACCCGCCACAACGCAGCCCAAGGCAGCGGCGACACCGGCCAAGCCAGCACTCAGTCCGACCGATGCCCAAGCCCTGTGGCTGCGCTCGCAGGTCGGTGTTGCCCCGCTGCGACAAAAGAAGTAATCACGCGTCAATTCTGATAAATACCATTTGCTCAAGATAATGTTTCGTTTATCATTTGAGCAAGTTTGTGGTTGCGCGCTCACCCAAGAGACTCCACCACCACAGTTCCGATCAACCCTCCAACCGATAGACATGCGCCTGTTTTCTTCTGAAGGTCTTTGCCTAAGCCAGCGCCGCCGGGCGCAGCCGTTGGGCAAACCATGGGGCCATGACCACCTGTCGACTGGAATCAACCGTCGCACCCTTCCGGGGGTGCCCGTGGGCTGAGCGCATCTTTGCGCGCAAAGCGTTCTCCACAGGGCCCGGGTGCGAAAGCAGTCCCGGGCTTTTTTTTGCCAGTTTGACCACCGCACTTCTGAGAAGGAATGACCATGACCCATTTATCGCTGATACCGCCCAAACCGAGCCTATCCGTAGCCGACCGCTGCCGACGCTACCTGCCCGGCCTCTCGAGACCACCCTGTTGTTAGATCAATCAGGCGCCCGCACTGGATGCGGTCGCCCAGCCAGGAGACACCATCATGATGACCAGTTTGCCCACACAGACCTTGCCCTACCTGACACCCGGCGGCTCGTCTGTCCGCCACTTGTTGGCAAGCCTTTTGCGCTATGCCAGCCGGAGCCTCACCCGCCTTGCGCGCAGCCTCAGCGCCGCCGAGCGGGACCGTGAGCGCAGCCATGGCGCGCAGGTGTTCGAGTTCTACGCCGAAGCGGGTGCCCCGGAAGGTGCGTTGTACGTAGACGGCCGCCTGGTCGGCTATCTACCTGGCGTGACTCGGCTGTAAGCGCCGCGCAGCCGTGCCGAACTGTCAAGCAGCAGAGTTGCGGTGCGTGCTGTATAAACAAAATGCTTCTAGCCTTTGATGCACAAGCGCTAGAAGCTATCTAATTTATATTGTTTTGCGCTTGCCTTTGGCTTTTCCAGAGGGTTGAAGCGAGCTGGCTGAGGCGGGCTTGGGCGGCACTGGTGCCGCCAGCGACTGTGCCACGCCGTCCCAGAAGGTGATGCGTGCCTGCACCGCATCACGCGCAGCGGCATTGGCTTCGGCCAGACGGGTGGGGTCGCCATTGACCAGTTCGTTCACCATGCGCAGTGCCAGCGGTGCGTGAAAGTCTTCGTCCAGGTGGATATGCCGCTCCAGATAAAAATGAAACGCCGGCGCCGCCTTGGCATCAATGCCCATCTTGGCCAGCAATGCTCGGAACATGTTGGGGATGATGTGTTCGCGCCCCAGCGCAAATGCAGCACCCACCACATGCGGTTTGCCGGTGTTGATAAAACCAAAGGTGGCGCGCATGAAGGCAGCCGCAGCTGGCGGGGCAATGTAGAGCGCCAGTGCGGCATCAATGCCGCGTGCGGCGGCCACCTCGACAAAACGGATGGCCGGGCCTGGGTCAGCCCCGATCTCACGCATGGCATCGCAATACAGCTCGAAGTGGCTGGTGTGCGTGGGCTGGCCTGCGGCATCGGGCAAACCATCGTCGCATTCTTCACCCAGCACAATCTGGTTGATGAAGTAACGCACCTCGCCACTGCCCACGGGCTTCCAGGGCACGCTGGTCGGCGCAAGGTGGCTTTGCAAGCATTTGAGCAGCGACATGAAGTCCCACACCGAATACACATGCTGTGCCATGAAGGCGCGCAAGTCGTCGAGTGTTTGTACCGCTGCATAGAGCGGATGCTGGTCGAGTTTGGGTGCGAGTTTGGCGACCACGGCCGGACTGAAGGCCGGTTGGGGTGTGCGGGTCTTGGACATGTTGTTGTTCAAAAAATCAGAGTGTAAAACCATGGCAATTCACTGTCTGTGGCAGTGGCCTGGTGCACCACCCGCTAACATGCGGCCATGACCTCTGCCACCCATCCCCTGTCAGTGCCTGTGCCTTTGCAGCAGGACGCCACCATCATTGGCCTGGTTGGCCTTGCGCATGCCGCATCGCACTTTGGCCACTTGCTGCTACCGCCGCTGTTTCCGGTCTTCATGACGGAGTTCGGCCTGAGCTACTCCCAACTGGGGTTGTTGATGAGCACTTTTTTTGTGGTGTCGGGCATCGGGCAGGCCTCGGCGGGGTTTGTGGTGGACCGGATCGGGGCGCGCCCCATGCTGTTTGCGGCCTTGGGCCTGTTTGTGCTGGCCAGCTTGTTGGCATCGCTGGTCACGGGCTACAGCGGATTATTGGCGGTTGCGGCGCTGGCTGGTTTGGCCAATGCCACGTTTCACCCGGTGGACTTCACCATCCTGAACCAGCGCGTATCAGCCGCCCGGCTGGGTTATGCGTTCAGCGCGCATGGGCTCACGGGCAACCTGGGCTGGGCTGCGGCACCGGTATTTTTTGCGACTCTGACCGCGCTGTTCAGTTGGCGCACCGCCTATCTGGCGGCTGCGGCGTTGTATGTTGGTATCTGGTTGCTGCTGTTGGTGAACCGTGACAAGCTGCAAACGCAGGCGGTGGTGCATCACCCCGACCGGCCGCCAGAGCACAGCATGGCGTTCATGAAGCTGCCCGTGGTGTGGTGGTGCTTTGCGTTCTTTTTGTTGTCAACCATGACCTTGGCGGTGGTGCAGAGTTTTTCGGTGTCTATTCTGCAGGCGCTGCACGGCATCAGCTTTGAGTCGGCCACCCTGACGCTCACGGCCTACATGTTGTGTGGTGCACTGGGCATGCTGGTTGGCGGATTTGTGGCGGCCAAGTCACGTCACAGCGATCGTGTGGTGGCCATCTCCATGTCAGCCGGTGCGCTGCTGTTGGCGGTGTGCGGCAGTGGTGTGCTGGGGCCGGTGATGACGATGGCGGTATTGGCATCCACCGGTTTTGCCATTGGCATTGGTGGCCCATCGCGCGACATGATGATCAAAAAGGCGACACCCAAAGGTGCTACCGGGCGGGTCTACGGTCTGGTGTACTCCGGTTTGGACACCGGTTTTGCCATTTCACCGGTGGTCTTTGGTATCTTCATGGACCGTGGCTGGTACGCTGCCACCTTGTTGGGTGCAGCGGTGGTGTTGATGCTCAGCGTGGTCACCGCCCTCGGTGTTGGGCAGCGCACCCAGGCGCGGCAGGCTTAAAGAGGTCAACGCAACGATGGAATTCACGACCACCACCCCGCTGGCAGGCCATTTGCTGGTGCAATGCCTGATTGAACAAGGGGTGACCCATGCCTTTGGCGTACCTGGAGAGAGCTTTCTGGCCGTGCTGGATGGTTTTTACCAGCACCGCGACCAGATTCAGTTCATCGTCAATCGGCAGGAGGGCGGCGCGGCTTTCATGGCGGAGGCGCACGGCAAGCTGACCCGCCGCCCTGGTGTCTGCTTTGTCACCCGCGGCCCGGGTGCCACCAATGCGTCGATCGGTATCCACACTGCTTTTCAGGACAGCACCCCCATGGTGCTGTTTGTCGGTGATGTGGCCAGCGACACACGCGACCGCGAGGCGTTTCAGGAGGTCAATTTCTTGAGCTTTTTCGGCCCGTCGACCCGCGGCATGGCCAAGCTGGTGGAGCGTATCGATGCGGCGCAGCGCATTCCTGAGTACGTCGCGCGCGCCTTTGCCACCGCCATGAACGGGCGGCCCGGCCCGGTGGTGCTGGTGCTGCCCGAAGACATGCTCACCCAAGCGCTGCCGGCTGCCCAAGCCGACTTTCCAAAGGTGCTGCCCAGGCAAACCCAGGTTCAGAGCCAAATTGGCCTCCAGCCATTGTCAGATATGCGTGACATGCTATTGAAATCACAAAGACCAATGGTCATCGCAGGAGGCAGCGGCTGGACCCCGGACGCCGCGCGCGCGTTGCAGCGTTTTGCAGAAAACTGGCAACTGCCGGTGGCCAATGCGTTTCGATTTCAGGACACGTTTGACAACCACCATCCACTGTATGCGGGTGATGTGGGTCTGGGACTGAACCCCAGGCTGGCCACACGCATCAAAGAAAGTGATTTGATTCTGGCTTTGGGTGTGCGGCTGGGCGAGATCACCTCGGGTGGCTACACCCTGATCGAATGTCCCCAGCCGCACCAGGCCTTGGTGCATGTGCATCCGAGTGGCGAGGAACTCAACCGGGTGTTTCAGACACAGCTGGCGATTCAGTCGGGCATGGCCGCTGCCGCCGACGGGCTTGCGCAATTGCCGGTCCCGACACGCCCTGCCTGGACCGACTGGGCAGCGCAGTGCCATGCCGACTATCTGGTCAATCTGCAGCCCAGCGTGGATGCTGAACTTGCAGCGGACACCTGCCAGGGCGTGGTGAGCATGTCGCGCGTCATCGCCACGCTACAACAACACCTTCCGGCAGATGCGGTGCTGACCAACGGTGCCGGCAACTTTGCCAGTTGGTTGCACCGCTTTTACCGCTACCACGGTCTGGCCAAAGGCTGCAAAACGCAGCTTGCCCCCACCAATGGGGCCATGGGTTATGGCGTGCCGGCCGGTATCGCCGCGGCCATCACCACGCGGCGCACGGTGTTCACCCTCAGTGGCGATGGCGACTTTTTAATGAACGGGCAAGAGCTGGCAACTGCCGTGCAGTACGGTGCCAAGACCATCATCCTGCTGCTCAACAACGGTATGTACGGCACCATCCGCATGCACCAGGAGCGCGAATACCCGCAGCGCGCCAGCGGCACCGCGTTGCGCAACCCAGACTTCTGTGCGCTGGCGCAAGCCTATGGCTATGCTGGTGCGCGTGTCAGCCGCACTGCGCAGTTTGAGCCTGAATTGCTGGCAGCGCTGGCGCGACCCGAAGGCACGCTGATCGAACTGATGCTGGACCCGCAAGCCATCACCACGCGTGGCAGCCTCAACGCCCTGACCCAGGCGGCACTGCAACGCCCGGCTTGAGTGGCCTGGGTTGTTACTATAAATATAGCTGCTTACGCTTTCTGTATAAGGGCTAGAGCCTAATTTTATATAAAAATTGTTACG
>JAIFMT010000177.1 GCA_020048295.1 Rhodoferax sp. | reverse complement strand
GAGTGGCGCGTCATCTGCGTGATGCGCTGCATCAAGGCACCGCGACCGGGCGCGCTGGTTTGCGTTGACAGCATGCGGCCAATGGCCTGCGTGGAAGTCTCGGTGGTCTCCAGCAACACTTCGAGTTGTTGCAACACCATGCCCGCCACCCGGGTCTGCTCCAGTTGCGTTTGCCTTTGCACCATCGGCAGCCGCCAGCTGACCAGCATCGCGGTCGCCACGACCGTGGCCAGCAGCGCTACCAGCAGAAACAAGCCAATCAGCAGGGTGCGCAGCGAATACGCCGGACGCACGGTCATCGCGTGTCCAGGGTTAGAAAGGCCCGGTTGCGCACCACCGAGGGCACCGCGCGCCGGCCCGAATCGCCCGAGCCGTCAAAAATGACCGGCTGCTGCAGCCCGTCAAACCGCTGTACCCGCAGCAGGCAGGCTTTCAGGGTCTCAGCCGGCTGGCGTTGCGCCATGGCATTCAGCAATACCCGCATCGCATCAAAGCCCGCCACTTCGGCAAAGCCTGGCGTGCGCCCAAAGCGCTGCACAAAGGCGGCAACAAACCGAAGATAGCCCTCGGAACGATCCTGGTGGTCCATGAATTGCACCATGAGCATTCCCTCCACCGCCACGCCACCGAGGGCCAGCAACTGCTCGGTGGCCGACCACTCGACACCCGCCAACACCAGATCTGGCTGGCCTTGGCGCAGCAGGTTGGCCAGCCGCGCGGTGTCTTGCGCGTTGGCCACCAGCACCACCGCCGTGGGCTTTTTGGCCAGTGTGGTCTTTGCCAGCGTCGGCAGGTCGGGGCTGTCGGGTAGTCCAAAGCCAATTTCCGACACCGGCTGCGCCCCAAACTGCAGCATGGTCGTGCGGAAATTTTGCACCCAGTTGCGCGTGTAAGCCGCGTTGGACTCGTCAAACAGCACGGCAAAACGCTGCCAGCGCGGGTCAGCCACGTAGCCCAGGGCGCTACTGCGGGCGTAGTCGGTGGTGTCGGAAATGACCCGGAAAAAATAGTCGTCATGCCCGCTGAAGTCGCTGCTGGTCGCAGTGGGTGAAATGGTCAGCAAGCGGGCCTGGTTGGCCAGCGGAATCCAGTTTTTTGCCACGCTGCTGGTCATTGGGCCGACCACCGCCACCACGCCGGCCTGCGTCATGGCCGAGAGCAAGGGTGCCACGCTGTCAGGCTGCTGCTGGTCATCAAATTCAAGCATCCGGACCTGTGCCCCCAGAATGCCGCCTTGCGCGTTGACTTGCTCCACGGCCAGCAAGGCACCATCGCGCCCAGCAATCCCCAGATCGGCGGCGTGGCCGGTCAGACCACCCAAAAAACCAACGCTCACCGGGGGCTTTTCACAGCCAACGAGCATCATGGTCAGCAGCAGCACCGCCCACAGCCAGCCAAGGTTCGAGCGCGATGCGGCGCGCGTCACTTCAGTGCACGCCATATTGCGCGGCGGTTTGCGGGCGTCTTGCCAGCCAATCGCACAGCGCGGCAAAATCCAGCGGTCGCGACATGAAAAAACCCTGCCCTTCGTGGCAACCCAGATCGCGCAGCGCCTGCCATGCCTGCGCATCTTCAATGCCCTCGGCAATCACCCGCAAGCCCAGCTTGTGCCCGAGCTGGATGATCATCTCGGCAATGCGCGCACTGCCGTGGCGGCCCATCTGCGTGACAAAAGCACGGTCGATCTTGATGCGGTCCAGTGGCAGTTTTTCGAGGTAACTCAGGGATGAATACCCGGTGCCAAAGTCGTCGATCGCCACGGCGATGCCGGTGGCGCGCAATTGCCCCAGCAAGCCAGCCACCGCGTCAGAGCCCAGCATGGCCACCGACTCGGTGATTTCCAGCTCCAGCTCGTCGGCAGACAGCCCCGACTTGGTCAGCGCGGCGAGCACGCTGTCAAAAAACCCGGCGCTTTGGAACTGCACCACCGAGACATTCACTGCCATGCGGCAATGCGCCAGGCCCCGGATTTTGAGGCGCTGCATGTCGTGGCAGGCGGTTTGCAGCACCCAGTCGCCCAGGCTGACGATCAGGCCGGACTGCTCAGCAATCGGGATGAACTGGTCGGGCGGCACCATGCGGCCATCGTCGGTGCGCCAGCGCAACAGGGCCTCCATGCCAATCAGCGCGCCCGACTGTAAATCCACCTGCGGCTGATAAGCCAGAAACAGCTGGCCCTGACCAAATGCGGTGTGCAAACTGCTGAGCAACTGGGCCCGGTTGCGCGACAGCGCCGCCATGTCCGCCGAAAAAACCACCAGCCCGCCCCGGCTTTGCCGCTTGGCCTGCTTGAGCGCGATGCTGGCGTTTTTCAGCCAGTCGGCACCAAGTGCCGTGGACGCATCGAGCACGGCAATGCCCGAGGTCACCGAAATCCGGTGCGGCTGGCCAAACACCATCAAGGGCTGACTGGCCACAGCGGCAATGCGCCCGCTGGAAAGCCGGTCGCTGCTGCCCAGCAAGCCAAATGTGTTGCTACCGACGCGCGCCACCAGCATGTCAGAGGCCAGGCTGTCAGCCAGATGGCTGGCAAAGGCGCGCAGCAATTCATCGCCATAGGCGTGCCCCATCAGATCATTGACGGTGGCAAAGTCGTCGATGTCGATCAACGCCAGCGCGTAGGCCGCAGGGTCACGGGCAATGCGTCGCGACACTTCTTCAATAAAGAAGGTGCGGTTGGGCAGGCGCAGCAGCGGGTCAATGTAGGCATCGGTGTTGAGGCGCTGCAGCAGCGCCAGGTTGCGCAGACAGGCGCTCAGGTTGGCCGAGAAAACCCCCAGCAACTGGAAATCGATGTCATGAGCGGCGATTGCGCAGCCCACATACGCGGCCATGTCCAGGCCCTCTTTTTGCCCGAAATACAGCACCGTCTCTTGCCCGCTGTGCAAGCTTTTCCCCGCACCCAGCGCTTCTTGCAGCGCGCCTCGCACATGCAGGTCAGTGATGGCTTCGAGCGGCTGGTTGATCAGATGGGTGAAATGACCGGCCGCCGCCAGCACCGTGTATTGGCCGCTGCCAACAGCCCCCTGGGCACAAACCAGTCCTTCAGGCAAGGTGCCCAGCAGCGCGGCCAGCTGTGTCATGACCCCGGCCGCAAAGGTTTGCAAACCTTGCGTTTCCAGCAGGCAGGCGCTGGCCTGGACAATCAGCGCCAGCCCCTTGCGGTTGGCTTCAATGGTGCACAGCTGGTCGTAGGAGCGGATGGCAGCGGTGACCGTGGTCAGCAGCTTGTGATGCGTCAGTTCGGACTTGGTCTTGTAGTCGTTGATGTCGTAGCGCAGGATGGTTTCGTGCTCGGGCGCGTAACCGGGCTGGCCGGTGCGAAGCACAATGCGGGTGGCTTTGAGCTGCACCGCGTTACGGATGAAATCCACCAGTTCCAGCCCGGCACCCGGGGTTTCCATCACCACATCGAGCAGCACCAGCGCCAGATCGGTCTCGGTTTGCAGAATCTGGCGCGCCTCTTGGGCCGAGTGCGCGTGTAAAAACACCAGCGGGCGGCCAAACAGCTGCATCGCATGCAGGGAAAATAGCGTCGCCTGATGCACGTCATGGTCGTCATCGACCACCAGAATGCGCCACTGGCGCTGCGCGGCGGCGGCCACAGCGCCCAGGGCATCCGCGTCTTCAGCAACAAACTCCAGCAGTTCGGCCGCCTCGGCGCTGGCATCAGTTGCCATGAACTGCTTTCGGTTGATTGGCCGGAAATGTCATATTTCGTTCCAAGTGAAGTCCATGAGGCAGGTGATCACGGCAACGCGGGTCACACCTGTCCGCTGCGTTGCTTGACAGTCAGAGCGCCACTGCAAGCAGACGACTTGCTGATCCAAAAAAAGCGAAGCGCCATTATTCATTATTTTTGTGACAATCGAGGAACTTCGCTGCCGCCGGGGTCAACTTGGCTGCTGGCGGGAACTAAGCTCCCCAGCCCGACTCCTATCGCCCCATGCCCCCAATGCTGCCTACCTTCCGCCTCCTGATTGCTTGCGTTTTTGTAGCTATCAGCGCAATACCCACTTGGGCTATAGCCCAGAATGGCTTGAAATCCGTGGTGAGTACCGAACAGGTGCGCGCAGAGCTGATGGCGTATGCGCCCGACGGTGCCGACCCTGGCAAGACGGTGTGGGTCGGGCTGCAGCTCAGGCACCAGCCGCACTGGCACACCTACTGGAAAAATTCCGGCGACTCGGGCCAGCCGACCACGCTGAGCTGGACGCTGCCCACTGGCGTGCTGGCCGGCGACATCGCCTGGCCGGTGCCCAAAAAGCTGCCGATTGGCGATCTGGCCAATTACGGCTATGACGGCACGGTGTTGTTGCCGGTGCCCTTGACCATCACCCCCGGCTTCAAGCCCTCGCCGCTGAGCCCGGAGTTGGTCGTCAAGCTGCAGGCCAGCTGGCTGGTGTGCAAGCAGGAGTGCGTGCCGCAAGATGGCGAATTTGAGCTGCGCCTGCCAGTGAAAAGCTCTACCGCGCTGAGCGCCGCCGAGTTCGAAGCCGCGCTCGAAGCCGCGCCCAAGCCGCTGCAAGGCCAGAGCAGCATCAAGATTGTTGGCAAGCAGCTGCAGCTGGAGGTGGCTGGGCTGCCAGCTGCGCTGCAAGGCAAGCCGCTGGAATTTTTCCCGGAAACCCCGGAAGTGATCGAAACCGCCGCCGCCTGGACGCAAGCCTGGCAGGGCGCGCTCTGGACCGCCGCAGTGCCCATAGCCACCCACCGTGGTGGCAGCCCACAAGCCTTGCCGCTGGTGCTGGTAGCCGACATTGAAGGTCAGCGCAGTGGTTTTGCCATCCAGGCCAGCATCCATGGCGAGTGGCCCAAAGCCGGTTCAACGGGTGCGCCAGATGTCATGGCTGGCGCAGTCTCGACGGACATGGGCAATGCCGCGGGCGCTGCAGGCCAACGCGGCGCCCTGTTGGCCGCCCCGCTGCCCGGCAGTTTCTGGCTGGCGCTGCTGGGGGCGTTGCTGGGCGGCATGCTGCTCAACCTGATGCCTTGCGTGTTTCCGATTTTGGCCATCAAGGTGATTGGCTTCACTCGCCACGCCGACGACCGGCGCAGCCACCAGATCAGTGGGCTGGCCTACAGTGCCGGCGTGGTGCTGTCGTTTCTGGCGCTGGGCGCGCTGATGCTGGCGCTGCGCAGCGCCGGCGAGCAACTCGGCTGGGGCTTTCAGCTGCAAGCACCGGCAGTGGTGGCGGGTTTGGCGGTGTTGTTCACCGTGATCGGGCTGAATCTGGCGGGCCTGTTTGAATTTGGCCAGTTCACGCCCAGCAGCCTGGCCACGCTGGAGGCGAAAAACCCGGCGGTCAACGCCTTTTTATCAGGCATTCTGGCGGTGGTGGTGGCCTCGCCGTGCACTGCGCCGTTCATGGGTGCGTCACTCGGGCTGGCGCTAAGCTTGCCGGCATTGCAGGCGCTGCTGATTTTTGCCGCCATTGGGGCCGGCATGGCACTGCCGTATCTGGCGGCCAGTGGGTGGCCAGCGCTGGCGCGCAAGCTGCCGCGGCCGGGTGCCTGGATGGACCGGTTTCGCCGCGCCATGGCGTTTCCGATGTTTGCCACGGTGGTCTGGCTGGTGTGGGTGCTGGGGCAGCAAACTGGCATTGACGGCGCGGCAGCACTGCTGGCACTGCTGGTGGCCCTGGCGTTTGTCATTTGGTCATTCACCCTGCATGGCCGCGGGCGCTGGCCGATTGCTGCTTTTTCAATAGCTATCTTCGCGCTGTTGACGGGCGCTATTGGCCCAAATGTCTTGAAATTCTCCGAGGCACCCGGGGCTGTGGCCAGCAACGCACGCTGGCAGGCCTGGGCACCGGGCAAGGTTGAGGTGTTGTTGGCCAACAACACCCCGGTGTTTGTTGACTTCACCGCCGCCTGGTGCGTGACCTGCCAGTACAACAAGAAGAACGCGCTGGCCAACGCGCAAGTGTTGGCTGACTTTGATGCCAAAAAGATCACCTTGCTGCGCGCCGACTGGACGCGCCGCGACCCTGCCATCACTGCCGCACTGAGCCAGCTTGGGCGCAATGGCGTGCCGGTGTACGTGCTGTACCAGGCTGGCAAAGCACCGGTGGTGCTGTCAGAAATCTTGTCAGTCAGCGAAGTGCGGGCGGCTTTGGCGGGGGTGTGAGTCGGCCGGGTACGCCCCAGCGCCCGCATGGCATTGCAGCGCTCGCAATAGGGGCAGCTCACCAATGCCCAAAACCGGCCGTCGGTGGGCCATTAGAATCATTTTTTTAATTGCCCATGCAGGACAAACAACATGATGAATTTCACCAAAACGGGTCTGGCGGCTGCGATGCTGCTGGGTTTTGCTGGCCTGACGCTGGCCGCGACGATTCCCGCCGGTGTGCAACTGCACGCCAAACAGGAAATGGTGCGCAACAACGGCTCCGAGCCCGACACCTTGGACCCGGCGCGCGCTGAGGGTGTGCCTGCCAATAACGTCATTCGGGACTTGTTTGAGGGCCTGACCGCCGTCAATGGTGCTGGCAACACCGTGCCTGGCGTGGCCGAGAGCTGGAAGCAAGTCGATGCCAAAACCTGGGTGTTCAAACTGCGGCAAAACGCCAAGTGGTCCAATGGCGACCCGGTCACCGCCGAAGATTTCATCTACGGCATGCGCCGCTTTGTTGACCCGAAGACGGCTTCTGAATACGCTGCCACCTTTGGTATCTTCTTTGTCAATGGCA
>JAIFMT010000108.1 GCA_020048295.1 Rhodoferax sp. | reverse complement strand
GTTTGCAGCACCTGCTTTAGCGAAATCTGTGGCACTGTGCCGGGTGGCCCAATATAAGGAATGGAAATCAGCGCTGGACCGGGCGCAACCTGGACCCCACCCAAGCGCCAGGTTGAAGCCAACGGATCAAGCCCTGATGCTCGAATGGCCAGCAGGGACGGGAACCCCAGTGCCGGCATGCCCTCGGCAACGGATGCATTCCGGCGGGTGCCGTTGGGCGTGACCTGGTAGCTGCGAACCACACCAAAGCCATCATCCACCACATCAGCCAGTCCGATATGGCGCGGAATGTCAAAGCCGGGCAAAGCCAGCAAGTAGTCAGGGCTGGGCATCAGGTAGTCGCTGGTCGAGGCACCCTTGCCTATCCGGGACGAAACCATAACCAGTTTACCGGTGTTGATTTCGTCCCGAAAAGGCTGGTCGTAATCGCGGGCTGCGCTTTGCAGTTCGCCCCCCAGCTTGCCGAACCAGCGCTCCGGGCTGATGCTGAGCAACATGTCAAGTCCAATCACCCTTGCTCCAGCGTTGCGCAGTCTGGCAATGGCTGCCGCCAGGTGATCCGTCCAAAACACCAACGGAACATCGGGATAGGCTGCAAGCGTGGCCTCGTCAATGGCAACGATGACCACATGCCGCGCCTGCGTACGCTGCCCCTGCCACTGAAACCAGTGGTCTTGCAAGCGTTGGTCCATCGCGTCAAGTGCACCCACCCGCTGGGCTGTTTCAGCCAGAACAACAGCCAGCAGCGTAAAAAAAACGAACCAGTATTTACGCCTCGCGCTCAATGGTGTGAACATACAGTGTCAGTGCCTCGATAGCTCACCGAGCTTAGTGATGAAGGGCAAGCTCACCTTGAGAATACGCAACACTCGCGGAGAACCTGAACAAGCAAGGCATCTGCTGATACCCTGGCGAAAGAGCGGCCATGATTTTCTTCAAAGTTTCACATTTGTCATGCCAGTGCAACAAATTCGGGTCATAGAATATTGACAACCAAACCCCGCAGGCATCCCATGACTGATATCAAAGCGCCCACCCAACCGGTCGTCAAACCTGCAACTCCTGCGACGCGTCCTGCCGTCAAATCACGCCGACGCGCTGCCGCCACAGCCACTGGTGCCGAGCCGGTGCGTCGCACGGCGCGGGGCGACACCAGCGGTGCCAAAACCTCTGCGGGTGTTAGCCGGCGTGCCGTGCGGGCAAGCCTGGACGCCGCCCAAGTCAGCCAGCAGGCGGCGGTCAAAGACATCCTGGAAAGTGCCACGGACAAGGTGGACGCGCTGCGAACCTTGCTGGCCGGAAGTTCGCCCGACGACGTGATCGCCATACGCCAGATGCTGCTTGACAGCCAGCGCAACCCCATTGGCAGCTTCTCGACACCCGATGAGGAGTTGTCCAGCGACTGGCGCACCGGCGGCTATCCGTACCGGAACCTGATGTCGCGCAAGCGCTACGAGGCGGAAAAATACAAACTGCAGGTCGAGTTGCTGAAACTGCAAAGCTGGGCCAAGGAGACCGGTCAGCGCGTGGTGATCCTGTTTGAAGGCCGCGACGCAGCCGGCAAAGGAGGCACCATCCGGCGCTTCATGGAACACCTGAACCCGCGCGGTGCCCGCGTGGTGGCGCTTGAGAAGCCGTCGGATGCCGAACGCGGGCAATGGTACTTTCAGCGCTATGTGCAACACTTGCCAACGGCAGGTGAAATTGTGCTGTTTGACCGCTCCTGGTACAACCGCGCTGGGGTCGAACGCGTGATGGGCTTTTGCTCAGAAAACGAATACCAGCAGTTCATCCACCAGGCTCCCCTGTTTGAGCGTCAATTGGTGCAAAGTGGCGTTTATCTGATCAAGTTCTGGTTTTCGGTGAGCCGCAAGGAACAGCGCCGCCGTTTCAAGGAACGCGAGCTGCACCCCTTGAAGCAATGGAAGCTCAGCCCGATTGACCTGGCCTCGCTGGACAAATGGGACGACTACACCAAAGCCAAGGAAGCCATGTTTTTTGAGACCGACACGGCCGATGCGCCCTGGACGGTGATCAAGTCAGACTGCAAAAAACGTGCTCGCTTGAATGCCATGCGCTACGTGCTGCACAAACTGCCCTATACCAACAAGGACGTGCAAAACATCGGCACGCTTGACACCATGCTGGTGGGTCGCGCCCATGTGGTCTATGAAATGGGCGAACGCCCGGGCAGTGCGCTGCTGTAAAACAGCCTAGGGTCTGGCCTTGCGCCAGACGATCAACAAAGCCAGCACGGCAAATCCGGTGAACGAGAGAAACGACCAGTTGGCAATCGAGCCACCCAAAAACGTCCAGTCCACCACCGCGCAGTCACCACTGCCCCTGAAAATCATCGGAATGGCGCGGCTCAGCGGAAAATTCTCGATCATGCCGTAGAAGTCGCGGCCACAGGTAGCCACCTCGGGCGGATACCACTGCAACCAGCTTTGCCGTGCTGCCACAAACGCCCCAAAAGCCGCGCTGATGAAGACCAGCAACGCGCCTGAAATTTGCAAGGATTTTTTGCTGCTAGCACCCGCCAGTGCAGCGAAGATAGCTACAACCAAAAGAGCATCTCGCTGAACGATGCACATCGGGCAAGGCTCAATGCCATCGTGGTACTGCAAGTACAGGCCAAAAGCCAACATGGCCAGACAGACAACGCTGATCGCTGCAAAGACGCGCCGAGTGGCGCCCAGCAGCGACCAGAACGCCGACATCATGAACTATTTCGACGCTTCGTCAAGCGCCTTGCAAGACGGCGAACACACCGCTTGTGACTTGCCCAAAATCTTTTTGGACACCATTTGCGAACGCGCCCGGTGCTTGCCACAAAGGAAGCAGGACATCGTTGCCGCACCAAAAGAAGTGGCTGCCGTGAACGGCGAACCCGACACTTTGGATTTATAACGCAGGCCATCGGCCACGATTTTCGTTTTGGTATCTGCTTTTGCCATAGGGGCGGATTTTACCGCAGACAACGGCGCATGCCAAAAGCTTGCTAAAGTTGGCCCTTTTTAGACTATTGAAAAGGCTTCAGCATGGCGCGCACTGTGAACTGCATCAAATTGGGTCGGGAAGCTGAGGGGCTTGATCTGCCGCCCTATCCCGGCGAGCTCGGCAAGCGCCTCTGGCAAAGCGTCAGCAAGCAAGCCTGGGCTGACTGGCTCAAGCACCAAACCATGCTGGTCAACGAAAACCGGCTGAATCTGGCCGATGCCCGGGCAAGGCAGTACCTGGCGCGGCAGATGGAAAACCACTTTTTCGGCAGCGGTGCCGACGCCGCGCAAGGCTACGTGCCGCCCAAGGCCTGAACCCCGATCACCCGCGGGTGCATGGACAGCCTGGCAAGTTGCCAGCCACCGCCGGCGTCATGACACAGCGCTGGCAGCACCTGCCGCGCTGGTGTGTGCTTGACACCGATTTCGGCGACGGCCAGACATTTTTCAAAGCCTGGCGAGACTGGCAAGCCGACGCTGCCCGTCCGCGCGTGCTGCACTACGTGGCTCTGGCCAATACCCTGCCCAGCGCCACTGAACTGGTCGATGCCAGTTTGGGCGACTCGCGCGGGCAACCACTGGCGCAAGAACTGGCCGCACAGTGGTTTGGGCTGCTTCCGGGCTTCCACCGTTTTTTGATGGCCCAGGGACAAGTCATCCTCACGCTGTGTGTCGGTGAGACCCTCAAATTACTGCGTCAAATGCAGTTTGCAGCGGATGCTGTGGCACTCACCTGCACACCGTCGTGGCCAGACGAATCAGCCACCCTGTGGCACGCCAAAGCGCTGGCGCGCTGCTGCCGGCGTGGCACCCGGTTGAGCGCCCGCGCCTGCGACGACACTGCGGCGAACGCTCGGGATAGCTGGCAGGCCGCACTCAGCCAATGTGGTTTCAAACTGCTTTTGCCTGAAAGCGACTCGCCCGGCACTGCTGCGGTGGCGTTTGACGCCTGTTATGACCCACCCTGGGAACTGAAAAACTCCCGCCCGACAGGCCAGACGATCGCCGCGCCAGTCCAGCGCTGCGCTGTGGTCGGCGCGGGCCTGGCCGGTGCCAGCGTGGCCGCCGCGCTGGCGCGGCGTGGCTGGCAGGTGCAGGTGCTCGACCAGGCCAATGCGCCGGCGGCGGGTGCATCCGGTCTGCCCGTGGGGCTGGTGCTGCCGCATGTATCGAGCGACGACTGCAACCTGTCACGGTTGTCGCGCGCAGGCGTGCGGCTGATGCTCCAGCAAGCACGCCAGTACCTCACACAAGGTACGCAGTGGGCACCCAGCGGCGTATGCGAGCGCCAGGTGGGCGGCACACCAAAATTGCCAGCCCATTGGCCCGATGCTGGACGCGACTGGTCAACCTCGGGCGATGCGGCACCGGCCAGCCTCGCCGCTCTCGGCCTCGGGGCAGCGCTGTGGCATCCCCAAGGTGCATGGATCAAGCCCGCAGCCCTGGTCCGCGCCTGGTTGCGCCAGCCGGGCGTGACTTTTCTGGGGCAGGCCGACGTGGCACGCTTGCGCCGCGACAACGGGATTTGGGAATTGCTGGACGGCACCGGTGCCGTGCTGTCGCAGGCCGAGCACGTGGTGCTGGCCAATGCCTGCGGCGCACGCACGCTACTGAACACGCTGACGCAAGACGCGCCCGACTGGCGCGCCCAGCTGGACCCGTTGCCTGCCAGCCAGAGCATGCGCGGCCTGCTGAGTTGGCAAACCCATTTGCCGCCAGACCCAGCGCAGCCGGCCTTTCCCGGCGCACCGGTGAACGGCTCGGGCAGCGTCATCCCGCACATCGCGATGGACGGCGGTAGCGCCTGGTTCATCGGCTCGTCATACCAGCCCGCAACTCAACCCGAGCGCAGCGACGCGGACAACCACGCGCGCAACTTCGAGCATCTGCAAACGCTGCTGCCAGCGCTGGCCAACGCACTGCACAGCCGCTTTGTCGCCGGCAATGTCAACGCCTGGAAGGGCACGCGCTGCATCATGGCCGACCGCCTGCCCGTGGTCGGTGCGCTGGAGGCGGGCGATCAGCCAGGATTGTGGATTTGCGCTGGCCTGGGCTCGCGGGGGCTGAGTTTTTCGATGCTGTGCGCCGAATTGCTGGCCGCACGCATGAACGCCGAGCCGCTACCGGTCGAGGCCAGCCTGGCCAAAGCATTGCAGCCGCTGCGTGCCTGAAGCCGGCGTGCACGCTGTCTGAACGAGACCCCCCAAGCGGTTGCCGATGGGCTACACGTTCTCAAACAGCAACTCTGCGGGCATCGTCAGGCCCACACTGCTCAGCACCAGCCCCTCCCCGGCTTGCCCGGGTGTCAGCAGCCAGTCGCGGCCATTGGGCTGGCGGCGGTACGTCTCAAAGGTTTTTCTGTGCGGGTCCACCAGGGCATATTCCTGCAGGGCATCAATGCAGCGGTAGGTCAGAAACTTGTCACCCCGGTCAAAAGTGGCGGTTGATGGCGACAACACCTCAATGATCAGCGTCGGGTGCTGCATCTCCAGGGACGAAGCCAGGTCGCGTGGGTCACAGGTCACCAGAATGTCAGGGTAAAACATGTCGTCAGTGGCTTCGATGTGGACTTTCATGTCCGCCATGAAAGCCTGGCAACGCGAGCCGCGCAAATGATGATTCAAAAATGATGCCAGGTTGACGTTGACCCGAACATGTTCACGGCGCGCACCCCCCACGCCAAACACCTTGAACACCTCGCCACGAAAAAACTCGTGACGTTCAGGTTGGTCCAGTTCCCAGGCGGCAAATTCCTGGGCGGTCATGCGGTAGATGGCTTGAGGGAGTCCCATGAAGCGAATTATCAGCCAACTGAATACGTTGCTCAGTTCAAATGATGATGGTCCAACCGCGCTTATATATAAAAATTGCCTCAAGCCCTTATGGAATATGCGCTGATAGCTCCATTATTAATATCAAAAACCGGTCACGGGCAGCTTACCGCTCCTTGCTGTAAGGCACACCCAGCGCCTTGGGTGGGACCGATTTACCCATGAACCCGGCCAGCAGCACCACCGTCAGCACATAGGGCAGCGCCTGGATGGCCTGCACCGGCACTTCGCCCAACCCCGGCACCTGTACCCCTTGCAGGCGGATCGCTGCCGCATCCAGAAATCCAAACAGCAGGCAGGCCAGCAACGCCCGCAGTGGATGCCAGCGGCCAAAGATCAGTGCTGCGAGTGCCATGAAGCCGCGACCTGCCGTCATGTTGGGCGAAAAGCTGGCGCCTTGCGCCAGCACCAGGTAACTGCCGGCCAACCCGCACAGCACGCCGTTGAGCGTCAGCGCGGTGTAGCGCAAGCGCAGCACCGACACCCCGGCGGCATCGACCATTTGCGGGTTCTCGCCCACCGCGCGCAGCCGCAAACCAAACCGCGTTCTGAACACGCCCCACCACAGCAATGGCACCAATAGCAGCGCCAGGTACACCAGCGCGTTATGCCCCAGCAGACCGTCGCCCAGCACCAGCCCCACCACCGGCAGGCCACGCACCGACTCGGCCAGACCTGGCCACAAGGCAGTGATGCGCACCGCATCGCTCACCGGCGGCGTTTGCCCACCTTGATGAAACCAGGCTGCACCCAGCACGGCGGTTAGGCCAGCAGCAATGATGTTGATAGCAACACCAGACACCACCTGATCACCCTTGTGGCTGACGCAGGCCAGCCCGTGCACCCACGACATGCTCACCGCCACCGCGATAGCCGCCA
>JAIFMT010000102.1 GCA_020048295.1 Rhodoferax sp. | reverse complement strand
CCAGTGCCGCACTGGCGTGGCGGTGCCGCTTTGCAGGTGGGTGATGCAGCCGATATTGGCCGACACAATCTGCTCGGGTTTCTCGCTGCCAAAGGTGGTGTCTAGGTTGGCCAGCTTGCGCTCGCGCAGCTGGTACGCCAGCGCGGGGTTGAGCACGCTGTAGGTACCCGCCGAGCCACAGCACAGATGCGATTCGCAGCCGGTGATCTTCAGGTTAAAGCCCAGCGCGGCCATGTATTTCTCGACCCCGCCGCGCAGTTGCATGCCATGTTGCAGCGAGCACGGCGGGTGAAAGGCAATGCGGCTGGCGTTGGCTTTGACACGGTGTTTCAACTTTTCGCTGAGTTCGGGCAACCATTCGCTGATGTCGCGGGTCAGCGCGCTGACGCGGCGGGCTTTGTCGGCGTAGGCCGGGTCGCCCTGCAACAGATGGCCGTAGTCCTTGACCGTGGCACCGCAACCCGAGGCGTTCATCACGATGCCCTCCACCCCCGGCTGGCCCGCAGTGCCCTCAATGTGCGGCCACCAGGCATCGATGTTGGCACGCACCTCGGCCTGGCTGCCGGCGTGGTCGCCCAGGTGCAGCTTGACCGCGCCGCAGCAACCCGCTTGGGGGGCAATCAGCGTCTGGATGCCTGCGGCGTCCAGCACCCGGGCGGTGGCGCTGTTGATGTTGGGGCTCATGGCGGGCTGCACGCAGCCAGCCAGCAGCAGCACTTTGCGCGGGTGCTCCCGACTCGGCCAAACCCCCGCAGCCTGTTTCGCGGGCACCTTGTTTTTCAGTGCCAGCGGCAGCAGCGGGCGCACCGCCTGGCCCAGCGTCATGGCCGGGGCAAACAGCGCCGAGGTCAGGCCTTCTTTCAGCGCCCAGCGCAGCGCGCGTTCACCGGCCGGGCGTTGCACCTGTTCATCCACCAGCTTGCGGCCGATGTCGAGCAAATGGCCATACTGCACGCCGCTGGGGCAGGTGGTTTCGCAGTTGCGGCAGGTCAGGCAGCGGTCCAGATGAAGCTGTGTCTTGCGCGTGGGCACCACGCCTTCGAGCACCTGTTTCATCAGGTAGATGCGCCCGCGCGGGCCGTCCAGTTCGTCGCCGAGCAACTGGTAAGTGGGGCAGGTGGCAGTGCAAAAGCCGCAATGCACGCATTTGCGCAAAATGGCTTCGGCAATCAGCCCATCGGGGGTGCCCTGGTAGCGGGCGCTGAGTTGGGTTTGCATGACAGCTGGATTCAGAGGCCGGGGAACATGCGCCCGGGGTTAAAAATGCCTGCCGGGTCAAACTCGGCCTTGAGTCGCTGATGCACCGCCAGCGTGGCTGAACTTAAGGGATGAAATCGGCCTGTAGCGCTTTCTCCATCTGTGCTGGAAGCTACAAATAAAGTAGCTGTTCCGCCGACCTCGGCAGCCGTTTGTCGCAACCGACTCAAGGCACTCAGCGGTGCCCGCAGCCAACGCTGGCCGCCGTGCCACTCGATCAGCTGCGGCCACGGCAAGGTCAGCGCCGGGGTGGTTTGCGGCACGCTCAGGCGCCACAGGCACAGCCCGTCACTGGCAGGCTGAACCGCAGAGACACCGCCACGTTCACCGCCCGCCGCATCGGCAGGCGCAAAAAATGGCAGACGCAAGTCGCGGCAGGCAGCCCAGTCGGCATCGGCTTGCGCGGGGTCGATCTGCGTGCCAGGCAGGTCGTGCGTCATGCTGCGAACGGCCGACTGCACCGCCGCCACCGCACCGCGCAGACGTACAAACAGCAGCTCGGGCGCACCCGGTGCGCGGGGGTCCTGCACCCAGCAACTGGCGTTCAGCGGCAAGGGCTGGCCGCCCCAGCGGTGCAGTTGCGCCAGCGCGGCGGCCTGGTCCACCTGAAACACCAGCGTGGCTTGTCCGGGTGCTACCGGCAACACCTTCAGCGACAGGTCGGTCAGCAACCCCAGGCAACCCAGACTGCCCACCATCAGCCGCGTCACATCGTAGCCGGCCACGTTTTTCATGACCTGGCCGCCAAAGGTCAGGTGTTCGCCCCGGCCGTTGATGAGCTGCACGCCCAGCACATAGTCGCGCACGCCGCCACTGCTGGCGCGCGCCGGGCCGCTCAGGCCAGCGGCCACCATGCCGCCGCAGGTACCGCCCAGCGCAGCAAAATGCGGCGGCTCAAACGCCAGGCATTGGCCTTTTTCGGCCAACGTGGCTTCCAGCTCGGCCAGCGTTGTGCCAGCGCGCACGGTGACCACCAGCTCGGTTGGCTCGTAGCTGGTGATGCCGGTCAGCGCACTGGCGTCAAGCAGCGCGCCGGTCGGGGTTTCGCCATAAAAATCTTTGCTGCCAGTGCCCCGAATGCGCAGTGGAGTCCGGTGCGCGGCGGCGTCTTTGATCTGGTCGGTCAGGTGTTGCAGTGCGGTGTCCATGAGCGGGGCATCCAAAATGAAGCCGTAATGGTAGTGCCTGCCTGGCCCGTCCGGCTTGATTTCTTTACAACAACCCTGTTTGAAACATTTTTTCAAGGCTGACGCCCAAAGCCGCCTGACACGGCGGCATCACGGCGCGAATATGGCACATTAGTGCCCATGTTTTCTAGCCTTTTTCGCACCACCCCGGCCCTGTGGTGGTTGGTCTTGCTCCCCTTGAGCGTTGCCTTTGCCACGATTTTTACCAACCTGCACTTGCCCGCCGGGGTATTGCTGGGGTGCATGCTGGCCGGCATTGTGCTGGCGACGCGCGATGCTGTCTTGCGGGTGCCGCCGCTCCTGTTTGCGCTGGCGCAGGGCCTGCTGGGCTGCCTGATGGCCAACAGCCTGCGCCCCGCAGCGCTGGCCCGGGTGGCCCACGACTGGCCGGTGTTTGTGCTGGTCGCGGTGTCGGTGATGGCTGCCAGCGCGGTGCTGGGCTGGATCATGATGCGACGCAAAGTATTTCCGGGCACCACCGCCGTCTGGGGTCTGGCACCCGGTGCCGCGTCGGCCATGGTGCTGATGGCCGAAGACTATGGTGCCGATATGCGGCTGGTGGCGTTCATGCAGTATTTGCGGGTGGCACTGGTCACTGCACTGGCCGCCGTGGTGGCGCGCCTGTGGGCCACGCATGAGCCGGCGCTGGCCAATCCGGTGGCATGGTTTGCCGTGCACAACACCGCCCATGTGGGCTGGACGCTGCTGCTGGCCTTTGGCGCTGCCTTGCTGGCGCGGCGCTTGCGCATTCCAGCCGGCGGCCTGGTGCTGCCGCTGCTCATTGGCACCGTCTTGCAGGCCAGCGGATATCTGGTGATTGAACTGCCCCCCGCGCTGCTGGCCGTGGCTTACGCGGTGATCGGCTGGAGCATCGGACTGCGCTTTACCGGAACCATTTTGCAGCATGCCATGCGCGCCTTTCCGCAGGTGCTGGGGGCAATTCTGGCGTTGATCGGGGTGGGGATCGGCATCGCCGCGCTGTTGTCGTGGTTTACCGGCCTGGACCCATTGACCGCCTACCTGGCCACCAGCCCGGGCGGGGCGGACTCGGTGGCGGTAATTGCCGCCACCAGCGCCGTGGATGCCGGCTTTGTCATGGCCATGCAACTGGCGCGCTTTCTGATGGTGCTGGTGTTTGGGCCACAGGTGTCCAAATTCGTCGCGTCGCGCTCTTTGCAGTGAACTTGCCGCCACCTCGGCGGGTCAGCGCGGCATTCGGCGTTACTGGGTTTGCACCGTACTGCTGGCTTCTTTGGTCACCAGAAAGATGCCGGTACAAACCAGCAGCAGGGCAAACACGTTTTTCCACTCCAGAATGCTCTCACCAAGAAATAAGGCCGAAAGCACGGCACCAAAGACCGGAATCAGAAAGTTGAAGATTGTCACCGACCCGACGCTGTTGTATTTGAGCAAGATGCTCCACAAGGCAAACGCCACCGACGACAGCAATGCCAGGTAAAACAGCAGCGCCGACGCTTTCCAGGTAAAGCCCGTCAGCGTTCCACCAAAGAAATAGCCGCCCAGCACCAGCACCAAACCGCCAATGGCGAGTTGATAACCGGTCATGATGATCGAATCCATGTGCTGCGAGACATTTTTGCCATAGATCGATGCCGCCGAAAGAATGAAGGCCGCCAACACCACAGAACCCTCACCGAGCAAGGTGAAATGAAAATCCAGCAAATCCTGGCCAAAATTGACCACCATCACGCCCACAAATCCGACCGTGCAGCCCAGCACCTTTCTCCAGCTCAGCCGATCATTGTGGTAGATGAAATGCGCCAGAAGCACGCTGAAAAAAGTGCCGGTGCCATTCATGATCGAGCCCTTGACCCCGGTGGTGTAGGCCAGGCCGATGTAGAAAAAGACGTACTGCAGGGAGGTCTGGGTCAACCCTAGCGTCACGATCTGCCGCAGATTTTTCCGGCTCAGGTTGAATATCGGGCGGTGCATCAGCTGGGCCATCAGCAGCAACAGCAAGCCGGCCAACACGAAACGATAACCGGCAAAGACCATCTTGGAGGGCACGTCGTCTGCGGCAATGGCAAACAGTGCGTAGCCATTTTTGATGGAGGGGTAGGCGCTGCCCCACAGCAAACAACACAGACCGGCGAGTAGAAAAACAACTTTGCGCTGCGAAAAAAAAGGGTGCGTTCCCATATGGAATAAGCGCTACCTGCTATAAAAATAAACTAATCGGCAGGCGCAACCGGCAGCGTCACGCTGACCTCGCAGCCCGCATCGGGTGTCGCCGAAATGTGGATCTGCCCGCCCATGCGCTCCAGCAGCTTGCGGCACTGCACCAGTCCCAGGCCCAGTCCTTCAAACTCGCGCTGCGGGTGCAGCCGGGCAAACACCTTGAACAACTGCTCCGCCTGCGCCGGGTTGAAGCCGACACCGTTGTCTTGCACGCTGATGCAGCATTGCCCATCCGCCCCTGCGGTCCAGGCCACGCCAATCTGCGCCGGGTTTTTGCCTCGGGTGAATTTGCAGGCGTTGTCCAGTAGCAGGGCCAGCACCTGGCGCAACAGAGTGGCATCGGCCCACACCGCAGGCAGGTCAGGGGCCAGCTGCCAGAAGATGCGGCGCTGCGGCAGCTGGCGCGCCAGGTCGTCCACCACGCCCTGCACCAGCGCAGAGGTATTCACCACCGCCAGTTGCGGCTGTTGTTGCCCCAGGCGCGACAGCGTGGTCAGGCCATCAAGCTGCTGCGTCAGCAACTGCGCCGATTGGCGGATGGTGGTCAGATGCCCGGCCATCTCGGCGGGCATGGCGGGCCAGTCTTCTTCAATGATTTGCGCAAAGGCGTTGATGTGGCGCAGCGGCGCGCGCAGGTCGTGCGACACGGTGTAGGTAAATTCCTGCAGCTCGGCGCGGCAGGCATCCAGCTGTCGCTGCAGCGCGGCCACTGGCGATTCGTCTGCGGTCATTTCTTGCTTGGCCGCTTCCAGTTGGGAATGCTGATCTGGCGGGCGCGCGCCACGCTCAGTGCCAGTGGCGCGGTGTCTTTGGTCAGCGTGCTGCCGCCGCCCACCGTGCCCCCGGCGCCCAGCGTGAGTGGCGCAATCAGCACGCAGTTGCTACCCACATGCACGTCCGCTTCAATGATGGTGCGGTGCTTGTTGGCTCCGTCGTAGTTGGCGGTGATGCTGCCGGCGCCAAAATTGACGCGTTCGCCCACGGTGGCATCGCCCAGATAGGCTAGATGATTGGCCTTGGCCCCCTTGGCCAGGCTGGAATTTTTTACCTCGACAAAATTGCCGATATGCACCTCAGCCCCCAGCCGCGCACC
Source organism: Rhodoferax sp. (assembly GCA_020048295.1). The sequence goes on along the minus strand of JAIFMT010000102.1, from coordinate 1,038 downwards.
GGGGCGTAAGCGGGCAAACGGGCCAATCAGCGCCCCGGCACCCACCTCCACCACGTCTTTGCTGCCCGGCTTGCCGCCTTCAATATGGGTAAACGGGTGGATCACCGCACCGGCGGCAATGGTGGCGTTTTTGATCACGCAGTTGGGCCCGACGCGAACGCCTTCGCCCAGGCTGACCTGGCCTTCAAACACGCAGTTGACATCAATCATCACGTCTTGTGCGCACGTCAACTGGCCGCGCACGTCCAGCCGTGCCGGGTCGGCCAGACGCACGCCTTGTTCCATCAACGCCAGCGCCACCCGCTTCTGAAACACCCTCTCCAGCTCGGCCAGCTGCACCGGGCTGTTGATGCCCGCCACCTGCGCGGCATCGGCAATCTTGTGCGCCACCACCGCCACGCCATCGGCCACGGCCAATTTGACGATGTCGGTCAGGTAGTACTCGCCCTGGGCGTTTTTGTTGTCCAGCCGGGCCAGCCATTTTTTGAGCGGCTGCGCCGGCACGGCCATGATGCCGCTGTACACCTCGGTGATCTGGCGCTGCGCCGGCGTGGCATCTTTTTGCTCGACGATGGCCTGCACTGCGTCACCCGCGCGCACGATGCGCCCATAACCGGTGGGGTCGGCAAAATCAATTGTCAGCAGCGCCAGCTTGTCGCCGCCACAAGCGTTGATCAGCTGGGTCAGCGTGTCGGCCTGCGTCAGCGGCACATCGCCCGAGAGCACCACCACCACACCATCGTCACGCAGCACCGGCACTGCCTGCTGCACCGCGTGCCCGGTGCCCAGTTGCGGCTCCTGGCGTACAAAATTTATATCAAATCGACCTGTAGTCCCCGTTGGTATTGCGATAGCAGCTTCTACTTCTGTAGCACCATGGCCGGTGATCACGGTCACCTGGCGGGCCGACAACACCGCGGCTGTGTCTATCACATGCTGCACCAGGGCGCGCCCGGCCAAAAGGTGCAACACTTTGGGTAACTTGCTTTTCATGCGCGTGCCCTTGCCCGCGGCCATGATCAGCACATCCAGTGGTGC
>JAIFMT010000217.1 GCA_020048295.1 Rhodoferax sp. | reverse complement strand
TTTTTCGAATCAGCCGGCTTTAGCGTTCAGACACGGGCTGGACATTGCGGGCTACCGAGCCGGTGAACAACTGGCGCGGACGGCCAATTTTGTACTCGGGGTCGCCGATCATTTCATTGAGTTGGGCCATCCAGCCCACGGTGCGGGCCAGCGCAAAAATACCGGTAAACAGGTTGACCGGGATGCCGATGGCGCGCTGCACGATGCCCGAGTAAAAGTCCACGTTCGGATACAGCTTGCGCGACACAAAATACTCGTCTTCGAGGGCGATTTTTTCCAGTTCCTTGGCCAGTTTGAACAGTGGGTCGTTTTCCAGACCCAATTCGGCCAGCACCTCGTTGCAGGTTTCCTGCATGAGCTTGGCGCGCGGATCGTAGTTTTTATAGACGCGATGACCAAAACCCATCAGCTTGACACCAGAGTTTTTGTCTTTGACCTGTTCCATGAAGTGGCCAACCTTGGCCACACCGCCCTGGCGCTGGATGTCTTCAAGCATGTTCAGGCAGGCTTCATTGGCGCCGCCGTGCGCCGGGCCCCACAGACAGGCTACGCCGGCAGCAATGGCGGCAAACGGGTTAGTGCCCGACGAGCCGCACAGACGCACCGTCGAGGTGGAGGCATTTTGTTCATGGTCGGCGTGCAGGATAAAGATGCGGTCCAGCGCACGTTCGAGCACCGGATTGACCTTGTAGTCTTCACATGGCGTGCCAAACATCATGCGCAGGAAGTTGCCAGCGTAGCTGAGGTCGTTCTTGGGATACATGAAAGGCTGGCCGACACCGTATTTGTAAGCCATGGCGACCAAGGTCGGCATTTTGGCGATCAGGCGAATGGCGGCTACTTCGCGGTGCTCGGGGTTGTTGATGTCGGTGCTGTCGTGGTAGAAGGCCGACAAGGCACCCACCAAACCGGTCAGCACGGCCATCGGGTGTGCATCACGGCGGAAGCCACGCAGGAAAAACTGCATCTGCTCATTGACCATGGTGTGGTTAATGACCACTTTGTGGAAGTCCTTGCGTTCCTGTTCCTTTGGCAACTCGCCTTTGAGCAGCAAGTAGCAGGTGTCAAGGTAGTCGCATTGGGTTGCCAATTGCTCGATCGGGTAGCCACGGTACAACAATTCACCCTTGTCGCCATCAATATAAGTGATGGCTGACTGGCAAGATGCGGTGGACAAAAAGCCCGGGTCATAGGTGAACATACCGGTCTGGCCATAAAGCTTGCGTATGTCAATGACATCGGGCCCGACGCTGCCTTGATAAACCGGCAAATCAACACTGGGGCTGCCATTGCTAAACGACAGGGTGGCTTTGTTTTCGGCTAACTTCATATCGACCTTTCAAGGGGTTTTTTCAACATACTCAACACTTCAGAAACATCGCTGCAATCAAGACTCGCATCAATTTGCGCCAACGCTTTTTTGCCCAGATGCAGGTCCAGCAAATCGTTGTCGCTCAAATCCATCAGCGTACCCAGCGCCTGGGCGTGGCGGACAGTCAGGGTGGCTTCAAATTGTTTGAAAAAACGATCAATAAATAGGTCGTTTTCCAATAGTCCGCGGCGGCAGCGCCATTTGAGTTTGCTCAAGCCACGCTCATCGAGCAAACCTTCAAGTGCTGGCGCTTCGGTGTTTTTCATCACAAAATCAGATGGCGCGGCGCACCATCAACTCTTTGATCTTGCCAATGGCGGCAGTCGGGTTCAGGCCCTTCGGGCAGACATCGACACAGTTCATGATGGTGGTGCAGCGGAACAGCCGGTACGGGTCTTCGAGGTTGTCCAGCCGCTCGCTGGTGGCCTCGTCACGGCTGTCGGCGATAAAGCGATAGGCTTGCAACAAACCCGCCGGACCCACAAACTTGTCGGGGTTCCACCAGAATACCGGGCAACTGGTTGAGCAACTGGCGCACAGAATGCATTCGTACAGGCCGTTGAGAACATCGCGTTCCTCGGGGCTTTGCAGGCGCTCTTTTTCCGGTGGCCGGTTGTCGTTGATCAGGTAGGGCTTGATGGAGTGGTATTGCTGGAAGAAAAGCGTCATATCGACGATCAAATCGCGGATCACTGGCAGGCCGGGCAGCGGCTTGAGCACGATGGTGTCGGGCAGGGTGCGCATGTTGATCAGGCAGGCCAGACCATTCTTGCCGTTGATATTCATTGCGTCCGAACCACAGATGCCTTCACGGCAGGAACGCCGGTAAGACAGGGTTGGATCAAGTGCCTTCAGCTTGCCCAGTGTGTCGAGCAGCATGCGCTCGGTGCCATCAAGCTCAAGCTCAATGGTTTGCATGTAGGGCTTGGCATCGGTATCCGGGTTGTAACGATAGATTTGAAATGTGCGTTTGGCCATGGTGGATTCTCTTGTTCGACTGGATGCAGAAAACTGCCGTATAGCAACGATCAGAACGTGCGAACCTTCGGTGGCACGGAAGCAACCGTCAATGGCTGCAGGTTGACTGGCTTGTAGCTCAGGCTGTTGGTCTTGCGGTCCCACAGCGTGTGCTTGAGCCAGTTGACATCATCGCGGCCCAGCGGGCAGGTGGCATCATCGGCGGGGCGGTCGTAGTCCAGCACAGTGTGTGCGCCACGGCACTCTTTACGGGCAGCCGCTGACACCATCGTGGCTTGCGCTGCTTCCATCATGTTGTCAACTTCCAGGGCCTCGATGCGCGCCGTGTTGAAGATTTTTGACTTGTCAGCCAGCGTGATTTGGTTGACCTGGTCACGCATGGCAGCGATCTTGACCACGCCTTCGTCCATGCTGGCTTGTGTACGAAACACGCTCGCATGCATCTGCATGATGTTGCGCATGTCATCTGCCACTTTTTGCGCGTATTCACCTGACTTGGTGCTGTCCAGACGGTTGACCCGAACCAGCGAAATGTCTGCGCCGTTTTCGGGAATCGGCTTGTGGTTGTCGCTCTCGTTGTTGAACTTCACGATGTGCTTGCCAGCAGCACGGCCAAACACCACGATGTCGAGCAACGAGTTGGTGCCCAGCCGGTTGGCACCATGCACGCTGACGCAGGCACATTCACCCACTGCGTACAGGCCATTGACCACTTTTTGCCCACCCAGGCCGTCGGGTATCACCACCTGGCCGTGTACGTTGGTGGGAATGCCGCCCATCTGGTAATGGATGGTGGGGATCACCGGGATTGGCTCCTTGGTGATATCGACGTTGGCAAAGTTGTGACCGATTTCAAACACGCTGGGCAGGCGCAGCGCGATGGTGTCGGCACCCAGGTGGGTCATGTCGAGGTTGATATAGCTCTTGTTGGGGCCGCAGCCACGACCCTCCTTGATTTCCTGGTCCATGCAGCGCGAGACAAAATCGCGCGGTGCCAGGTCCTTCAGGGTGGGTGCGTAGCGCTCCATGAAGCGCTCGCCGTTGCTATTGCGCAGAATGGCACCTTCCCCACGGCAACCTTCGGTGAGCAGCACACCGGCCCCTGCCACGCCGGTAGGGTGGAATTGCCAGAATTCCATGTCTTGCAAAGGGATGTCAGCGCGTGCTGCCATGCCCAGGCCGTCGCCGGTGTTGATATATGCGTTGGTGGAGGCGGCAAAAATGCGCCCGGCGCCGCCGGTAGCCAGCAACACGGTTTTGGCGTGAAGCACGTGGATGTCGCCAGTTTCCATTTCAAGTGCCGTGACACCCACCACATCGCCCTCGGCATCGCGGATCAGATCCAGTGCCATCCACTCGACAAAGAAATTGGTGTGGGCCTTGACGTTTTGTTGGTACAGCGTGTGCAACATGGCGTGGCCGGTGCGGTCGGCTGCGGCACAGGCGCGCTGCACGGACTTCTCACCGTAGTTGGCGGTATGGCCACCAAACGGGCGTTGGTAAATTGTGCCATCCGGATTGCGGTCAAACGGCATGCCAAAGTGTTCCAGTTCATAAACCACCTGGTTCGCTTCGCGGCACATGAATTCGATGGCATCCTGATCGCCGAGCCAGTCCGAACCCTTGATGGTGTCGTAAAAATGGTAGTGCCAATTGTCTTCAGCCATGTTGCCCAGGCTGGCACCAATGCCGCCTTGAGCGGCCACCGTGTGCGAGCGGGTGGGAAACACCTTGGTCAGCACCGCCACGTTGAGCCCGGCGTTGGACAGGCGCAATGATGCGCTCATGCCCGAGCCGCCGGCACCGACGATGACGACATCAAATTTGCGCGTTGTGAGTTTGGAAGTTGCAGTCATGATATTTTGAAATCTCGTTATTGGGATGTGGCAAGCCGGGTCAGATTGATCCGCCGTGCAGGGCATGTTTACAGCCGCCACAGCACCTGAATGGCCCAACCGGTACAGCCAGTCAGCCAAAGAATGGCAAACACATGCATGACAAAGCGGAAAGCGTAGGGTTTGACGTAGTCCATGAAGATGTTGCGCATGCCAACCCAGACGTGGTAGAACAACGAGACAAACATCACGAACGTGATGGTTTTCATCCATTGTGGCGAGAAGATGCCGGCCCACAGCTCATAGCTGACCGGACCTTTGCTAAAAATCACTTGCGCAAGCACCAGTACGGTAAAAACCGCCAGCACCACTGCGGTGACGCGCTGTGAAAGCCAGTCGCGAATGCCGTAGTGCGCACCAACCACCGTGCGGTGGGAACCATAATTGACAGACATGGGATGCTCCTGAATCAGTAAAGGCCGAACAGCTTGGCACCGAGCACGGCGGTCAAGCTCAAAGTCAACCCAATGACGACGGCAGAAGACTGGCGGCCGATGTCCTTGGTGACGTGATGGTGATGGGTGTCCATCCATAGATGGCGCATGCCGGCAATGAAATGGTGCAAGATGGCCCAGATCGCGCCAAGCACCACCAACTTCCACAAAAAGCCGGGAATGCCCAGCATGCCGACGTTAAAGGCGGCTTTGAATTTGGCAAATGAAATTTCAGAAGATACCGACGCATCAAACATCCAGATGATGAACGGCAACAGAAAAAACAGGATGGCACCACTGACCCGGTGCATGCCTGAAGCCAGCGAGGCCAGTGGCCAGCGGTAGCTCAGCAGGCTGGGAAAGTCGATGTTGCGGAATTCGGGACGTTTTTTGGCGGTTTGGGTCGCTGATTCAGACATACCTTGCTTTCTGTGTTTTGAGTAACTGCGATGTGATCAGGTGTTTTGGCCTGGATTTCACGGAGCGCCGGCAAATTCTATTGCAATGCAACATGGCGATTGGAAACAGTCCCCTATTTTTCGTGATCAAACTGACTTCAGTCTTGCCAATTGAGCCGTAGGGATTAAAACCGACGGTGGCTTCGCGCCTTGAGGTGAGTCCGTCCTTCAGTTCATCGCGTTGTGGTAGTAGTGGGTGTCAGTGCGGTAGTAGCCCAAACGCAGTTCCATCGGTTCGTCCTGGTAAGTGTAGGCAATGCGCTCGACGCTCAATAGCGGTGTTTTTAGCTTCACTTTCAATAGCGATGCGTGCTGTGCCAGTGCTGGTACCGCGCGAATTTTCTCTTCGGCCCGGACCATGCGGACATTGAACTCGGTCTCGAACAGCGCATACATTGGCCCCTGGTAATTGGCAAGGCGCTCCGCAGTCAGGCCCTTGAACGGTGTGGCTGGCAGCCAAATGTCTTCCAGAATGATCGGCGCACCGCCAAAACTCAGCACCCGTTGCACTTGCAGTACCGGGTCGCCCGCACGCAGCGCCAACGCTCTTGCGACCTGTGCGCTGGCCAGGGTGCGACGGCATTCAATGATGTCGCGCTGGGCCGGACCCTCGCTGCCGCGGGTGCCACTTTCTGGCACCAGCTTGAGAAATCTGAATTGCACCTGCGCTTCCGCATGGGTCGCCACAAAAGTACCCTTGCCCTGGCGACGCAGCAGCAGATTCTCGGCCGCCAGTTCATCAATGGCCTTGCGCACTGTACCCTGGCTGACGCGATAGCGTGTCGCCAGTTCAGTTTCGCTGGGGATCGCCTCGCCCGGTTTCCACTCGCTGGCGCGCAGACTGTTCAAAATCAAGCCCTTGATCTGCTGATACAGCGGGCTGAAAGCAGGCGTTGCGCTGGCGGGTGTGTTCAGGTTTGGCAGTAACGGGCTGGGTTCGGATTCCGGCCCCGGGTCGGATTCGGGAGGATTCTGCATGGCCTGGGTCTCACGGTGAGCGTTATGGGTACATCAATTATGTCTTATATAAGACATAAGACAGTTGACGATTATCAAGTTTAGAGGATACACTGTGCAAGTGCTGGCGCGTACTTGTGGGACTCTTCTGGAGGGTCCACCGCCCCCACCGAATTCTTTTTTAATCAACTTCTGGAGTTTCATTATGAGCAAAAAACCCGTACGTGTTGCTGTGACTGGTGCCGCAGGTCAAATTGGTTACGCCATCCTGTTTCGCATCGCCTCTGGTGAAATGCTGGGCAAGGACCAGCCCGTGGTGCTGAGCTTGCTTGAAGTGCCGGTTGAAAAGGCGCAGCAAGCCTTGCAGGGCGTGATGATGGAGCTGCAAGACTGCGCCTTTCCGCTGCTGGTTGGCATGGAGGCCCACAGCGACCCGATGACTGCCTTCAAGGACGTCGATTACGCGTTGCTGATTGGCTCACGCCCACGTGGTCCGGGCATGGAGCGCGCTGAATTGCTGGCTGTCAACGGCGAAGGCGACCCGGCCAACACCAACGCCTACATTGCCATGAAGAGCGCTCCCGATCTGCCACGCAAGAACTTCACTGCCATGCTGCGCCTGGACCACAACCGTGCCTTGAGCCAGCTCGCCGCCAAGACCGGCAAAGCCGTGGCCGACATCCAGCAAATGGCTGTATGGGGCAATCATTCGCCCAGCATGTACGCAGATTACCGGTTTGCCACCATCGGCGGCGAAAGCGTCAAGGACATGATCAACGACCATGATTGGAACGCCAACACCTTCCTGCCAACGGTTGGCAAGCGTGGTGCGGCCATCATCGCGGCGCGCGGTGTCTCGTCGGCCGCGTCAGCGGCTAACGCCGCCATCGATCACATGCACGACTGGGCGCTGGGCACCAATGGCAAGTGGGTCACCATGGGCATCCCGTCGGATGGCCAATATGGCATTCCGCAAGACACCATGTTCGGCTTCCCGGTGACTTGTGAAGGTGGCGAGTACCAGTTGGTGAAAGACCTGCCGATTGACGCTTTCAGCCAGGAATGCATCAACAAGACGCTCAAGGAGCTGCTGGACGAAAAGGCCGGCGTGGCGCACCTGCTGTAATTTTCAATCCGTCAAGTCAGGCCTGTGACGCATCCACGCGACGTTTTGCTCGGGACGGCTGCGGCTGCGGCATTGCCCGTGTGCGACCACTACTGCGGCGTGGAGTCGCGCATGGTCAAAAGCCTGGCGCTGCAGGCCGAACTGACGCAAGAGTTTGGCGCTTGTGTTTTTGATGTCACACTGGACTGCGAGGACGGGGCTCCGGTAGGCGGCGAAAAAGACCATGCTTTGATGGTTGCAGCCCTTGCCAGGTCTGCGCTGACAGCTACAAATAATGCTGCGTCTGGTGTCCTGCCAAGAGTTGCGCTGCGGGTACATCCGGTGGCGCATCCGGCATTTGCCCAAGATGTTGACATCGTCGTGGGTGCAGCCGGGGCGCAGTTGTGTCACCTGATGCTGCCCAAGGTGGAATCTCCAGCCGATGTTGACTTGGCACTGGCCAAAGTGGACGCTGTTGCGCGCTCGTCTGGTCGCACCAATCCCATGCCCATCCACTGCCTGATCGAGTCGCCGCTGGCGCTGCAACGGGTGGCGGCCATTGCCGCGCACCCGCGCGTGCAATCGCTCAGTTTCGGGTTGATGGACTTTGTTTCTGCCCATGGCGGAGCCATTCCGGCCAGCGCCATGCGTTTTTCAACGCAAACCGATGACGCGGCACTTGACCAGTTCAGCCATCCGCTGGTGCGGCGTGCCAAACTGGAAATATCGGCCGCGTGTCATGCCGTAGGCAAAGTGCCCGCGCACTGTGTGGTGACTGAATTCAAGGATTTGGACGCTGTAGGACGTGCGGCAAGGCAAGCCAGTCAGGCACTGGGTTTTACCCGCATGTGGAGCATTCACCCGGACCAGATTCGCCCGATCCTGGCGGCATTTGCCCCCAATGACGACGAGGTTAGCCAAGCTTGTGACATCATTTTTGCGGCCCAGGCAGCCGACTGGGCACCCATTTCGGTGCGCGGCCAACTGCACGACCGGGCCAGCTATCGTTATTTTTGGCAGCTGATTGAGCGGGCGCAGCAAACGGCGCGCTTGCCAGCAAGCCACCCGGGACGAATTTTTTTTGCTGCATGAACACCGGCGTGTTCATTTTCAACGGAGCTAACGCAATGAAATGGCTTGCAATTCAATTCTCTGGCGGCAGGCAGGCTGCTGCTGCGCTGCGTGTCCTGGCCGCCACTAGCCTGCTGACGCTGGCCCTGGGCGTTGCTGGAACAGTCCATGCCGCAGAGCCGACCAAAAAAGTTGTCAAACCCGCCGCGACCAAGTTGGTTAAAAAACCAGCGCCCAAAGTCACCGCCAGTCGTGCCGCCATCAAAGCCAAGGCGAGCCAGATGGCGGTGGGCATCATGGCCGCTGAGGCCGCCTTGAGCCCTGAAGAATTGGCCATCGCGCAGCGCATTCACGTCGGTCAGGTCGCCTGTGAACTCGGAGTGTCGATCAATATCAAGGCCGATGCGCGCATGCCAGGCTATTTTGATCTTGAAAGCAAGAGGTTCAAATTTCGCATGTTCCCGGTGGTGAGCAGCACCGGTGCGATTCGCCTGCAGGACGCGCGCGCTGATGCTGTGTGGCTGCAGCTGGCCAACAAATCCATGCTGATGAGCCAGAAACTGGGCTCGCGCCTGGCTGATGTCTGCATGAACCCGGCGCAAATGGCGGTGGCCGCCGAGATGGAAAAGAATCCGCCAATGAGTTTGCTGGAACCAGAAAAGGCGGTTGTCCCGGCTGTCCTTGTGCGTTTGCCGGCAGCCGAAAACACGGCGACGGCGACAGCAACGCAACGACCGGCATCCGCCACAACGGCTGTTGATCTGACCCCAGCTAGTGTGGCGCAGCCAGAAAAAACGCAGTTGCCGGCGACTCCGCTGGCCACGGCACCCGCTGGAGCCCCTGAGTCACCCCAAAATGCTATTCAATGAATAGCTATAACCGCTTATTCTATAAGCGCTAGAGGCATTTTTTACTTAGAAGGAGTCCCCCATGTTAGAAGCTTACCGCGCCCACGTTGCAGAGCGTGCCACACTTGGTATTCCCGCGCTGCCCTTGTCAGCGCAGCAAACCGCGCAGCTCATTGAGCTGCTCAAGAATCCGCCCGTCGGCGAAGAAGGGTTCTTGATGGACCTGATCACTCACCGCGTCCCTGCCGGTGTCGATGATGCCGCCAAAGTCAAGGCCAGCTATCTGGCAGCGGTGGCGCATGGTACTGAAAAATGTGCCTTGATCAGCCGCGAAAAAGCCACCGAGTTGCTCGGCACCATGCTGGGGGGCTACAACCTGACCCCGCTGATTGACCTGCTTGACGATGCAGGCGTGGCTTCAGTGGCCGCCGAAGCGCTGAAAAAGACCCTGTTGATGTTTGACCAGTTTCACGATGTCAAGGAAAAGGCCGACCAGGGCAACGCGTTTGCCAAAGCCGTGCTGCAAAGCTGGGCCGATGCCGAGTGGTTTACCAGCCGCCCTGAAGTGCCGCACAGCATCACGCTCACTGTGCTGAAAGTCACCGGCGAAACCAACACCGACGACCTGAGCCCGGCACCCGA
>JAIFMT010000212.1 GCA_020048295.1 Rhodoferax sp. | reverse complement strand
CCGACCAGATGCCGATCCAGCCGCCTTACGTGCTTGATGACTGCGCCTGGGTGGCCAACCGCTGGTGCGAACTGCTGCCGATGGCACTGGAGCACAAGCACCGGCTGATGACGCTGGACAACCCGCTGGTACGGCTTGAGCTGGTCAGCGACTTGCTGGAGCGCAATGGCATTCCGACCTGAAACAGGTGACCCGGGTGATCGTCAGTGCAGTGCTTGCAAAACACCGATTTTTGGCACACTATCACGGCTGATCTGTCATTCAACAGGACCTTACCATGAGCATTCGTTACGCCAACGTCATCAACCACCTGCCAGAGACCAAGATGCGGCTGTACCCGACCAAGGTGATCAACATCATTGGCGGCCCGGGCAGCGACAAATCGTTATTTTCTGCGGCCATCGTGCTGCACCTGAGCCTGCACGGCAAAACGGTGGAAACCATTCCCGACTTTGCCAAATCGCTGGTCTGGCAGCAAAATTTTGAGGTTCTGAAAAACCAGTATTTCATTGCCCAGCGCCAGTTTGAGATGCTCAACCTGATTGACGGTCAGGTGCATTTTTTGATCACCGAGTGTTCGCTGCCGCAAGTGCTGTTTTACAACGAAAACTACGCCGAGAACATCTGCGACGTGGCCAAGACCCGCGAGCAGATTCTGGAGTGGTACCGGCAAAGCGACAACATCAACATCCTGGTGCAGCGTGGCGACAAAAAATACGTGCGCTCGGGCCGCTTTCAGGACGAGGAGCAGGCGCGCGAGGTGGACCAGGGGCTGCGCGACATCCTGCAACGCGAACACCTGCCGTTCACCGTGCTGCCGCCTGATGTGAATCTCATCAACGCCTTTGCCGAGACGCTGCTGATTTAGCCTGGCGGCATCGGGCGCAATCCGGCTGGCAACCAGGCCCCCAGGCGCTGATTGATCTGCGCCTCATGACGCTGCCACCAAAGCCCCAAGGCCACCACGCCCAGCCCCAGCAGCGTCAAGGCAAACGGAAACAACAGGCTGTCGCCAAACACCTTGTACGAAAGGTGACCCAGGTACAGGGCCACCCCCAAGCCGCCAAACACCGTGAACACCCGCCGCCCGATGGCGGCACCGGTAAACACCAGCAGCAGGTTGATCAGGCAATACAGCGCCTTGCCCAGCTCCGAGCCAGAATCCCGCAGACTTAGACCACCCCAAAACATCAGCGTGCCAAACAGGTACAGCCAGAAAGCATAGTCCTGCCGCCACTCGGGCTGCTGCGCGCGGCGGCTGCGTAGGTCCACCCACAGGGCGATCAACACCGTGGTGAGGCCAAACAGCAACGACACATCGCGGGTGAACTGCCAATCCCAGTAGCCCGCATCACTCCACAGCGCATGCGCCACGTCCATGCTCATGTACCACAGCGTCACGGCAATCGGCATCACCATGAACGGCAGACGGTAGCGCCACAACATCACCACGCCCGCGGCCAGCGTGGCAAATTCAAGGGTCAGCCAGCGCCAATTGATGTGCGTGTGGTAGGCCGAGTAGCGCTCCGGTCCACCCGGCGGCCACCAGCCCAAGCCCTGCTGCACGCTCCACACCAGCAGCGGTACCAGACAGACTGCCAGGGTTGCCAAAATACCCGCCGGCACGGCCAGGCTGCGGGTTTTGAGGTGGTCTGCCACCTTCAGGCAGGCCAGCAGATAGGCCCCGCTGATGGCGGCCAAGCCCCAGGCTCCAAAACTCTGCCAACCCAGTGTCATGAACAGCGTCATGGCACCGATGGCCACCATGCCGCCAAAGTAATACAAGGTGTTGGTGAAACTGAAACGCGGGCCCGCCATGCTCACCTCTTGCACGGATGCGACCGCCAAGGCGTCGCCAGCGGTGCTCCAGCGCGCCCACAACAGCATCGCCTGTTGCGGCGTGATCAGCCCGGCGTGCGCTGCATCGTTCAGGTCGGCCTGGTGCAGCACCACTTGCGTCGCCGAGGCATCAACCGGGGCGCTGGCGGACACGATGGTTTCGGGCATGGCAGACTCCTTCGGGCACATAAAGAAACAAGTTGGCCATTTCCACGGCCAGATTTTGGCGGCAGTGGCCGCTGACAAGCGCACCATTGGACTCTGCGCAAGCAGCGATTTGCCAGGACAAATCATAGCGATGCCCGGCGCGCCACCTAAAATCTGCCTTATGAGTTCTCTTACCCCCCCATCCCACAAGCCCGCCAACACTCCAGTGGCCGCCGATACCGTCAAACCGAGCAATTTTTTGCGTCAGATCATCGAAACTGACCTGGAAAATGGCACCTACGCTTCTCGGCGCTGGGCTGGCAGCCCCGGCGACGGTGCCCACCACGCCGCCGGCCAGCCCGATCCGGCCAAAATCCGCACGCGTTTTCCGCCCGAGCCCAACGGCTACCTGCACATTGGCCACGCCAAGAGCATTTGCCTGAACTTTGGCCTGGCACGCGACTACGGCGGCGTATGTCACATGCGCTTTGACGACACCAACCCCGAAAAAGAAGAAATTGAGTACGTCAACAGCATCCTGGATGCCGTGCGTTGGCTGGGTTTTGACTGGCACGCCAACGGCCAGAGCCATTTGTTTCAGGCCAGCGATTACTTTGACTTCATGTACCGCGCAGCGGAATATCTGATTGAAGCCGGCCACGCCTACGTGGACGAACAAACGCCAGAGCAAATGCGCGTCAACCGCGGTGACTTCAGCAAACCCGGTGTGGACAGCCCGTTCAGGGTTCGCGGCCCGCTTGAGAATTTGGCACGTTTTCGCGAGATGCGCGACGGCCAGCACGCCGATGGCGCGATGGTTTTGCGCTCGAAAATCGACATGGCCAGCCCGAATATCAACATGCGCGACCCGGCCATCTACCGCATTCGCCGCGCCACCCACCACAACACCGGCGACAAATGGTGCATCTACCCGATGTACACCTTTGCCCACCCGATTGAAGACGCGCTGGAGCAGATCACCCACAGCATCTGCACGCTCGAATTTGAAGACCAGCGTCCGTTTTACGACTGGCTGATGGAGCGCCTGATTGAAGGTGGCTTGTTGAGCGCCCCGCCGCCCCGGCAATACGAATTTGCCCGCCTGAACCTCACCTATGTGATCACCAGCAAGCGCAAACTGGCTGCTTTGGTCAATGAAAGCAAGGTCAGCGGCTGGGACGACCCGCGCATGCCCACCATCGTCGGCCTGCGTCGCCGTGGCTACACGCCGGCCGCGCTGCAAGCCTTTGCCGAGCGCATTGGCGTGACCAAGAGCGATAGCTGGATCGACTACGCCACGCTCGAAGGTTGCCTGCGCGAAGACCTGGAGCTCAAGGCCCCGCGTGGTTTTGCCGTGCTGAACCCGTTGAAACTGGTACTGACCAATTGGGATGCGGTTTTTGCGCCAGGTCATCTGGAGCCCTGCACGCAACCTGCCCTGCCCCACCCGCCCGAAGGCGTGGAGGCACCCACACGCCACTTCACCATGGGCAAAGAGGTGTGGATTGAGCGCGAGGATTTTGAAGAAGTGCCACCCAAAGGCTACAAACGCCTGTATCCGCCCCGGCCCGGGGCGGACGGTCAAATGCTCGAAGGCAACAAAATTCGCCTGAAAGGTGGCTACGTGATTGAATGCACTGGCTGCAATAAAGATGCCGACGGCCATATCACCGAAGTACTGGCCAGCGTGGTGCCCGACACCAAAAGCGGCACCCCAGGCAGCGACAGCGTAAAGGTCAAAGCCGCCATCACCTGGGTCGGTGTGGCCAACGGTGTGAACGCCGAAGTGCGCCTGTACGACCGCCTGTTTCTCGATGCCCAGCCCGATGCGGGTGGCAAAGACTTTCTCGAAAGCCTGAACCCCGGTAGCCTGAAGGTCATCACGGCCATCGTTGAGCCGTCCCTGGCGAATGCGTTGCCGGGCGAGAACTTCCAGTTTGAGCGCCATGGTTATTTTGTGGCCGATCGGGTGGACCATGTGCAAGGGTGCAAGCCGGTGTTTAACCTGGCGGTGGGGTTGAAGGACAGCTGGGGCAAATAAGGTCATGGAAACCACCCACTACGTTCGCAACGATGAGTTGGTCAAAAGCCCCTAGATCAAACTTGTCACAAGCCGCCATCAAGGGCTCAGGTTTTTTCCGTTCGCCGAAGCCATCAACCTCCAGCCCCGCCTCGCGAATGTGGATGGCCAGGTGGCAGAACAACCTGCGCCACGCCAACGGCTTGACCTTGCCGCTTTGAAGCTATTTTATTGGTAGCTTCGTGCGCTTGTTTCATATGGGCTACAGGCCAATTTTATTGATAAACCAACGTTGCCAACTTTTCAGGACAACACCTTGAGCCCACTGACCCTCACCCGCGTCAACTGCAACGTGTACAGCGTCCACCTGCCCGACGGCGCGCACGTTGGCAATCTCAAGCGGATTGGCGATGCCTGGAAGTTCAAGGCCGTGGGGTATGACGACACCGGTGCCGTGCTGCCCGGTGGCGGGCCGCTCACCGACTGGCACAACACGCAGCTTGGCGCACCCGACGAGGTGGAACTCAACGCCCGGCTGGGCGGTGCCACAAGCGCCCGTTAGATGCTATGGCGTTTGAAGCATGTTGCGCACATTCTGTATGGGCTAGAGGCATTTTTTCCATCATGAACCTGCAAAAGACCGAAAGTTGCCGATGAACTCCGTTTTCCCGATCCGTTACATCAACCCGGTGTTTCGCCCGCCCAGCGAGGCCGAGTCGCTGATTTTGCCGGTCACCAACGGTTGTTCCTGGAACCAGTGCACCTATTGCGAGATGTACACCGCAGCGCAAAAAAAATTTGCCGTGCGCGACGAAGACGAAACCCTGGCGGCGCTGCGTGGCTGCGGTGAACAGTTTGCCGACTCGGTGCAGCGGGTGTTTCTGGGCGACGGCGACGCGCTGGCGCTGTCCACCCGGCGGCTGATGACGATCCTGCACGCCATCAAAACCCATTTGCCCCGGGTGCGGCGCGTCTCCAGCTACTGCCTGCCACGCAACCTGCGCCACAAGTCGGTGTCAGAACTGCTGGAACTGCGCGAGGCCGGTTTGTCGCTGGCGTATGTGGGGGCGGAGTCGGGAGACGACGCCGTGTTGCAACGCGTCAGCAAGGGTGAAACCTTCGAGTCCACCCGCGAGGCACTGGACAAACTGGGCGCTGCGGGCATCACCCGTTCGGTGATGCTGCTCAACGGGCTGGGTGGTGGCGTGCTGTCGCAGCAACACGCTGCCAACTCGGCACGCCTGATCAACCAGACGCAGCCTGAGTATCTGGCCACATTGGTGGTGAGTTTTCCGCAGGGCGAGGCACGTTTTCGCCTGGGTTTTCCGGATTGGGAGCCGATGGACCAACCGGCATTGTTTGCCGAAATGGCATTATTCCTGCAGGCACTGGAGCTCAAGCGCACCGTCTTCAGAAGCGACCACGCCTCCAACTGGCTGGTGCTAAAAGGCACACTGGGTGCCGACAAAGAGCGCCTGCTGGCCCAGGTCGATCAGGCCATGCACCACCCGGAATTGGCCAGACTGCGCCCAGGCTGGCAGCGTGGGCTTTGAGCCAGCGGCTATGCTCGCAGCGAGGCGGCCACCACGCAGCGCATTCACCCCCACTGGCCCGCACCTGCCACAACGCCGACGTGTACTGCCCAAGCAACACCCATTCACCAACCCCCTTGCCACCCATGACACAACCCGCCTTCAGTCCGTCTGCCGAACAGAACAAACAGCCCATTCTGGACAAGTTGCTGCAACTGCTGCCGCCCCACGGGGCGGCACTGGAAATTGCCTCGGGCACTGGCCAGCACGCCGCCTGGTTTGCCAGCCATCTGCCACACTGGCGCTGGCAACCCAGCGAGGCGCAGTGCGATGCCGCCCACGACATTGCGCTGCACGCAGCGCTTGCCGGGGCCAGCAATGTGCTGCCGGCCCTGCAACTGGATGTGTGCGCCGACCCCTGGCTGCCCGCTCAGCCGGACGACGCCGACCCAGCCCGCTTTGACCTGATTTTTTGCGCCAACATGCTGCATATTGCGCCATGGGCGGCGTGCATCGGCCTGATGCGCGGCAGCGCGCGGTATCTGGCAACTGGCGGCAGGCTGGTGACTTACGGGCCTTACCTCGAAAAAGAGGTGGTCACCACCCAGAGCAACCTGGACTTTGACGCCAGCCTGCGCCAACGCAACCCGGCCTGGGGTGTTCGCTGGCGTGAAGACATTGAGCAGCAGGCGCTGCAAGTCGGCTTGAAGCTGTCGCAGCGCCACACCATGCCGGCCAACAATCTGCTGCTGGTGTGGGTGCATGCCCAATAAGGGCTGGAGGCTGATTTTTTACAAACCAGGTGTGAGTTCAAGCGCTGCCAGCACGCGAATAGCAGCAAAAGCATCATTGGCCGCATACACCAATTGCGCCTCGGTGAGCTGCAAGTTGGCCCAGTTGCTGGTGGCCGCCTTTTTGGATTTGATGAAACGCTGGTTGAACAGCACCGCCACCGCGCCTTTGACACCCATGTCCTTGCGGTAGCCCTGCTGCCGAAACACGGTGTTGAGATCGAGCACCCCCGCTGGCTGCACACCGAGCTTATGCACGATGCGCTTGCGGTCGTCGCCCAGCCCAAAGCCGGCCTTGGTGATGCCGCCCAAAGCCAGCAGTTCAGCCGCAACACTGCGGCAAGCCTCATCGTGCAGTTGAAACACCCAGGCGTGCGCCGAGGTTGCCAACTGCAAAATGTGCGGACCGTCTGACTTTTCACCGACGCTGAAGGTGGGTTTTGATTCAGTATCAAAGCCCCAGGCCGGTTCCCTGGCCAGC
>JAIFMT010000247.1 GCA_020048295.1 Rhodoferax sp. | reverse complement strand
CTGGTGCTGGGCATGGGTATTCCGACCATTCCCAACTACATCATCACCAGCTCGATTGCCGCGCCGGCCCTGCTCAAGCTGGGCGTGCCGCTGCTGGTGTCGCACATGTTTGTGTTCTATTTCGGCATCATGGCCGACCTGACGCCACCGGTGGCGCTGGCGGCATTTGCTGCGTCGTCCATTGCCAAGGCATCGCCGATGGCGATTGGCTTCAAGGCCACGCAGATTGCGATTGCCGGGTTTGTCATCCCGTTCATGGCGGTGTATGACAACGCGCTGATGCTGCAAGGCGACTGGACCTACCCCGGCGTGCTGTACGTCGTATTCAAGTGCCTGCTGGCGATTGTGCTGTGGGGTGGCGTGGTGGTGGGACATTTGCAAGCCAACCTCAGCGTTGCACAACGGATCTGGTGCGCACTCACCGCGGCCATGCTGGTGTCGGCGATTGACCTGACCGATCAGATTGGCTTTGCCATGGCGGCCGTCCTGCTGGTTTGGTTGTGGCTGCGCTCCCGTCAATCGGCCACTGTAGAGCAGGCAGACCTGCCGCCTAACTAATTGACCGGATATGTCGTTGCTGGCCGCACTGTGTCTGTTTGCCGGAGGGCTACAGGCACAGATTCCCGTGGACCGGTTCACGCTGCGCTGGCAGCATTCGATTGAAAAGATCGATTGGGAGGAAGACTATATGATTATCGGCAGCTGGTTGTTTCTGAACAGCGCACGGGTCCGAGGATCGGGGGCTGGCATGGAGCCCCCGGCGGGTGCCCATTACGCCAAAGGGGTGTGGCACTACCGCCCCACCCCTGAGATGCGCTGGAGCCGCAGTCTGCTGCTGACCCGCTCGGAATTTGCCCGCGATTACGACATTTGCATCGCCGGTTCCTGTCGTCCTCTGTCGAACTGGATTGCGGTTGCAGCAGGCACCACCACCGCCCAAAGCTGCCAGCAGCCGCGCGAGACTTCACAACCCGATGCTGCTGCCAAGCAGTGATTCCCGCGAGCGGTTTGCCAACGAGTGGCCTTCACCGATACTTGCCCCCTTCTTTCACACGAGGTTTTTATGGATTTTGCGGATTTATTTCAGAAGTATTGGCCCTTGCTGGCTTTGGTTCTCTGGTTTGGCTACAAATGGTGGAACACAAAAAAGGTTCTGGCGATGCTGCCGGAACTGAAAAAGAATGGGGCCACTCTGGTTGACGTGCGCTCGGCCGCCGAGTTTGCCCATGGCAATGCGCCTGGCACCATCAACATCCCGCTGCAGGAACTGGGCCACCGGCTGGGCGAGATACCCAAGAACGCGCCGGTGGTGGTTTGCTGCGCCAGCGGCTCGCGCAGTGGCATGGCGCGGATGATGCTCAAGCGCAAGGGCTACCAGAATGTTCATAACATTGGCACCTGGAGCAAGTTGCTGAACTGAACGCCGCCCAGGCTGGCGCACAACTTTTTTGGCAAATGATTGATTTTTAAGGATTTTTATGAAGTGTGGCATTGTGGGCTTGCCCAATGTTGGTAAATCGACCCTGTTCAACGCGCTGACCAAGGCGGGTATTGCGGCGGAGAACTACCCCTTTTGCACCATCGAGCCCAATGTAGGCATCGTTGAGGTACCCGACGTGCGGCTTGATGCGCTGGCGGCCATCGTCAAGCCGCAAAAAATCCAGCGCGCCATTGTCGAGTTTGTGGATATTGCTGGTCTGGTGGCCGGGGCCAGCACCGGCGAGGGCCTGGGCAACAAGTTTCTGGCGCATATTCGCGAAACCGATGCCACCGTGAACGTGGTGCGCTGCTTTGAAGACGACAACGTGGTGCATGTGGCAGGTCGGGTGGACCCGGTCTCTGACATCGAAGTCATTCAGACCGAGCTGTGCCTGGCTGACCTGAGCACGGTTGAAAAGTCGCTGTCGCGTTACCAGAAGGTGGCCAAGTCGGGCGGCGACAAGGAAGCCGCCAAGCTGGTGTCGATCCTGGAGCGCTGCCAGGCGGCGCTCAACGAGGCCAAGCCGGTGCGCGCGCTCGACTTCAGCAAGGAAGACCAACCGCTGCTGAAACAGTTTTTCCTGATTACCGCCAAACCGGCGATGTTTGTCGCCAACGTGGCCGAAGACGGTTTTGAGAACAACCCGTATCTCGACCGGCTAAAAGAATACGCCGCTGCGCAAAATGCCCCGGTGGTGGCCATCAGCGCCAAGCTCGAAGCCGAGATGGCCGACATGAGCGACGACGACCGCTTGTTGTTTCTGGAAGAAATGGGCTTGCACGAGCCGGGCCTGAACCGCCTGATTCGCGCCGCGTATGACTTGCTGGGCCTGCAAACCTATTTCACCGCCGGGGTCAAGGAGGTGCGCGCCTGGACCATCCACAAGGGCGACACCGGCCCGCAGGCCGCGGGCGTGATTCATACCGATTTCGAGAAGGGCTACATTCGCGCCCAGACCATTGCGTACGACGACTTCATCGCCTTCAAGGGCGAGCAAGGTGCCAAAGATGCCGGCAAGATGCGCAGCGAAGGCAAAGACTATGTGGTGAAGGACGGCGATGTCATGAATTTCCTCTTTAGTTCATAACGATTTATGTCTCTAGCCCTTATTCAATAAGCGCTGACAGCTATAGAAATAATAGTTTCAGCCGGGCCGTGATATCAATTGGCATCGGCCAGTCGCAAGGCAATGGCTTCAAGTTCCGGGCGCAGACTGATGAAGACATCGGCCAGCACCGGGTCAAACTGGGTGCCGCGCTCTTGCGCGATGATGGCAAACGCCTCGCTGGCGGGCCGAGCTTCCTTGTAGATGCGCCGCGTGGTCACCACGTCAAACACATCCGCCAGCGCCATAATGCGCGCCGCCAGTGGGATGGCCTGGCCGGCCAGACCATCAGGGTAACCATCACCGTCCCAGCGCTCGTGGTGCCACATGGCAATCTGACGCGCCACATCCAGAAACGCCAGTGGGTAGCCCTCCACCGGGTAGCTGGAGTGGTCGGTCTCCTTGACGCGCTGAATCGCCAGCGCGATGGCATCGCCACCAATTCTGCTGTGGGTTTTGATGGTGTCAAACTCTTCGGGGGTCAGGCGACCTGGCTTGCGCAGGATGTGGTCGGCAATGCCCACCTTGCCAATGTCGTGCAGCGGCGCGGCCTGCACGATCAGTTTGAGTTTGCCGTCGGCCAGCTCAGCCTGGTACGCCGTATCCTCGTACAAGGCCCGCGCCAGCACTTCCACATAGGCCTGGGTGCGGTGGATGTGCAAGCCGGTGTCGGTGTCGCGGGTTTCAGCCAATATGGCCAGCGCGTGCAGGCTGGCGTTTTGCACCAGCTCGTTGTCGTGCATGCGGCGCAGCACCTCGGACTCCAGGAACACGTTTTGGTCGCTGAGCCAGTCGCGGGCGCGCTTGTTCTCAATCTGGGTTTTGACGCGGGCCAGTGCTACCAGCGGCTTGACAGGCTTGGTGATGTAGTCAACCGCTCCCAGCTGCAAGCCCATTTCTTCGTCGGTGGGGCTGTCGCGGGCGGTGACAAAAATCACCGGAATATGGCGCGTCAGCGGGTTGCTGCGCAACTGCGCCAGCACCTGGTAGCCGTCCAGGTCGGGCATCATCACATCCAGCAGAATCAGGTCGGGCAGCGGCTGGGCGGCGGCCACGCGCAGCGCCCGCTCGCCCGAGTTGGCCACCTTGACGCGGTAGCGGCTTTGCAGCAACTCACCCAGAATGGCAAGGTTCTCGGGTTGGTCATCAACCACCAGCACAACAGGGGAGGTGTTCATTTTGGACGGTCCAGTAGCGCAAGCGCTTCTTCAAATAAAAACTCGGAGATGTATTTTCCCAGATCGGCGGCCGCTGCTGCGCCCAGAATATCGGTCATGTGCGCTTGATTTTTTTCAAAGTAGCGCCGTGCATCCATGTCAGAGGCCTGCAGCAGCGCGCGCAAGCCAGCCACCAGCTGCGCGCTCTGTGCCTCGCTGGGCGCTGCGTGGGCGGCGGTGCTGCCGCTGCCGATGCTGCCTGCCAAGCTGGCCAATGCGCTGCGCACGCGGGTCACAAAGGCTGGCAACTCGGCCGTCAACCGGGCCAGTGCCGGCCCAACGGCATCGGTGGTTTCGCTTTGCAGCGCCTTCTCGATGGCGGCCGCGTTGCGCTGAATTGACACCATGCCCACATTGCCAGCGCTGCCCTTGAGCGTGTGCGCCAGCCGCTGTGCATCGCGCAGTTGCTGCTGCGCCACATGCGCCTGTAGCCGGGCCGGGTCATCGGCGTGGCCATCGACAAACAGCGTCAAAACACGCAGATAAGTGCTGACGTTGCCGCGCACCAGCCGCAGCGCGGTGTCCACCTCCAGCCCGTCTATGGCGCGCAGTGCCTGTAGCGTGGCCTCGACTGGCGGGTTGGCCACTTCCGCTTCGGGTGGCGCGGGCGGCACTTCGGCCGGTGCTTGAGTCTGGATTTGGGTTTCGGCTTGGGTGGCAGTGGGCGCTGACCCAGCGGTGGCGGGTTTGCCCTGCAGCCAGCGCAGCAGGGCCTTGACCAGCACCTCCGGGTCAATCGGTTTGGCCACATGGTCGTTCATGCCGGCGGCCAGGCAGGCTTGCCGGTCTTCGTCAAACACGTTGGCGGTCATGGCCAAAATTGGCACCTGCGCGCGCCCCGGCAAACTGCGGATATTGCGGGTGGCTTCCATGCCGTCTTTTTTGGGCATCTGCACGTCCATCAGAATCAGGTCATAGGCGCTGGCGCGGGCCATGTTGACGGCCTGTTCACCGTCTTGCGCCAGCTCCACCGTCAGGCCCATGTCGTGCAGCAAGTCAAGTGCCACCACCTGGTTGATCGGGTTGTCTTCAGCCAGCAGCACGCGCCGCCCAATTAATTGCGGCTGATGCAGGCTGACGCTGCCCGTGGCCGGGCGCAGCCGCAGCGGCTGCCCGCTGATGGCATGTGCCAGTGTGTCAAACAGCGCCGAGGGTGTCACCGGTTTGTGCAAGGTGCTGTGCACCGCGCCCTGGTGCAGCAGCGCCTGCGGTGGCTCGGCACCGTGGCTCAGCATGAGGATGATTTTGGGTGCCGAGGCGCCGGCTGTGGCCTCACGCAGGCGCTGCACGCTGTCAATGCCGTTGCTGTCGGGCATCAGCGCATCCAGCAGCACCAGGTCAAACGGCTGGCCTTGCGATATCGCCTCGGTCAGCAGCGCCAGCGCCTGCGTGCTGCTGCTGGCGGTGGCGGGCTGCATGCCAAAGCTTTGCAACATGCGCACCAGCACGCTGCGGGTTTCGGCCCGGTCATCCACCACCAGCACCCGCTGCGCAGGCACGCTGCCCAAGCTGGCAGCGGCCAGCGGTGGTGGCGCAAGGGTCTCGCCAGGCACATTGGCGGGCAGGCTCAGCGGCACGTCCAGACTAAAGCAGCTGCCCTGGCCGGGCACACTGTGCACACTCACCTGGCCGCCCATCAGCTCGGCCAGACGACGGCAAATGGCCAGCCCCAGCCCGGTGCCGCCAAACTTGCGCGTGGTAGAGGCATCGCCCTGCTCAAACGCCTGAAACAGCCGCCCCTGCTGCTCTGGCGACAAGCCAATGCCGCTGTCTTGCACTTCAAAATGCACCATCACCAGGTTCGCGCTGGCTGGCGCACGCCGGGCCAGCAGCACAATGTGACCGCGCTCGGTGAACTTGACCGCATTGCTGGCAAAGTTGATCAGTATTTGCCCCAGCCGCATGCGGTCGCCTTGCAGCAGGTGGGGCAGTTCCGGGTCGATGTCGATCACCACCTCGAGTGCCTTGGCCGCCGCCGGGCTGGCAATCATGTCAAAGGTGGTCTGAAACACCGCCTCAATCGCAAACGACACCGACTCCAGCGTCAGCCGGCCCGCCTCAATCTTTGAAAAATCAAGAATGTCGTTGATCACCCCCAGCAGGTGCTGGGCTGACTCGGTGACCCGGTCAAGCTGTTCAATCTGGCGCTGCAGCACGGCATCGCGGCGCAGCAGGTAGGTCAGCCCGATGATGGCGTTGAGCGGGGTGCGGATTTCGTGGCTCATGTTGGCCAGAAAAGCGCTCTTGGCGCGGCTGGCATCTTCGGCCGCCTGCTTGGCATCGCTCAGTTCGGCGGTGCGCGCCAGCACCAGTTCTTCGAGGTGGTCGCGGTGGTGCATCAGCTCGTCTTGCGTGCTGCGACGCTCGGTGATGTCGTAGGCCATGCCCAGCACGCCAATCAGCTTGCCGTCGGCGGCAAACATGGGTGACTTGGTGGTCTCGAACAGGCCGCGGTAGCCATCGGCCTTGAAGTCCAGCCATTCTTCGTTGACGCTGGCGCGGCCCTGCGCTTCGGCGGCGTGGTCGTGCGCACGAAAGAAGTCAGCCGTGGCCTGATCGACAAAATCGTAGTCGGTCTTGCCCAGTAGCTGTGCCTCGGTGACGTCATACAGGCGCTCAAATGCCGGGTTGCAGGCCAGATAGACCCCTTGCGCGTCTTTCAGCCAGACCAGCGCCGGAATGGTGGCCACCAGCGTGTGCAGCTGCACTTTTTCAAATTCCAGCGTGTCAAGCGCGCGGCGCAGGCGGTTTTGACTGTCGAGCAACTGGCGCTCGATGCGGCCACTGAGGTAAAACATGGCCGCTGCCAGCAGCGCCAGGCTGATGAACGACAGCAGTGCCGCCAGCATCAGCAGCTGGCTGGTACGCTCCAGCCGCCGATCGCTTTCGGTACGAATGCGGTCATTGAGCGTTTTCAGGTCTTCAAGCAAAAAATCTTGCCGCTGCTGCAAAAAATCAATCGCGTTGACCAGCGTGCGCACCGCCACATAGTAGTTGCCCGATTCGTTGGCGTTCAGGCCCTCGCCAAAGCGGCGCA
>JAIFMT010000239.1 GCA_020048295.1 Rhodoferax sp. | reverse complement strand
CCACGCTGCCGGCGCATTGCCCGCTGTGGGTGGGTGGTGCGGGCTGCACCGTCGTGTCAGCGGACGCGCTGCGCGGCTGCGAGGTGTTTGCCGATACTCATAGCGCAGCACTGCGCTGGCAGCAGTTGCGCCACGCCGGCCATGCAGAAAATGCCAGCCCAGCGTCAGCATCATCTGACCTTGGCTGACGCGTCGTTTAATTTGCTGCATAAAGTAGAGCTACTAGCACATACGGTTAAAGGGCTAGAGGCTGATTTAGTTAATTTTCTCGAATTTTTTTGACGAGCGCCGTGGTGGAGTAGCCGCTGACAAACGGCAGCGCCAGCGCGTGCCCACCCCAGCTCTGCACCAGCGCGGTTTCGGCGAGCTTGCGCATGTCATAGTCGCCGCCCTTGACCAGAATGTCCGGGCGCACCAGGCCAATCAGTTGCAGTGGGGTGTCTTCGTCAAACCAGGTCACTAAAGTGCTGCTGGCCAACGCGGCCATGACGCAGGCGCGGTCCACCTCGTTGTTGAGCGGTCGGTCGGGGCCTTTGCCCAGGCGGCGCGCCGAGGCATCGGTGTTGAGGGCGACGATCAGGCTGGCCCCCAGCGCGCGCGCCTGCGCCAGATAGACCACATGGCCGCGGTGCAGCACGTCAAACACGCCGTTGGTAAACACCAGTGGGCGTGGCAGTTGCGCCAGCCGCGCCGGCAATGCGTCAGGGTCACACAGCTTTTGCATCCATGCGGGTTGCGCGGCAGGGTTGGTAAAGTCCGGAAAAAGGGTGGTTTCTGACATGTATTGCATCCTATCAGCCCTGGCAACCGGTCTATGCTCACGCGGTGGCGCTCCCTTAGTCAACCGCTTGGCATAATCTGCCCCCACTATGAACCTGGTTCCCGTCAATGTCGATTCCATCCTGATTGGCCAGCCCTTGCCGTGTGCGCTGCGCGATGTGAGCGGTGTCTTGCTGGCCAGTCAGGGCTTTATGGTGAACAACCGGGCCGACCTGGACATGATGGTGGGGCGGCGCAGTCAGATTTACATTGACGCAGACGAGTCTGACAATTTTCGCCGGGGCTATTTCAAGCGGCTCAACAACCTGGTGAACGAAGACAAGGAACTGGGCAAGATTGCCCAAGTGCAGATTTCGCCGTACGACAAGAAAAAGGGCGCGGCCCCCGAAATCAGCGACGAGCCCGACTGGCTGGACTTGCAGTCGCAGGCCAACATCATGCTGCGCGATACCCGGGGCGAGACGTTTCTGCCCAAGCTCGAACGCCTGCAGCACGAACTGGAGCGCTTTACCCAACGCAACCCCGATGGCACGCTGTTTGCCGTGATTCATTTGGCGGGCAGCGAAATCCGCCATTACAGCGCCACCCACGCCATGCTGGTGTGTGTGATTTGCAGCCTGGCTGCGCGCGATGTGCTGAAATGGCCGGCGGCTGACATCGCCTCGATGGCCAGCGCCGCCCTCACCATGAACATCGGCATGACGGAGTTGCAGGACCGCCTGGCGATGCAAAAAACCACGCCGACCGCCGAACAACTGCAGCGCATCGAAAGCCATGCCCCGCGCTCGGTGGACATGCTGCAGCAAATGGGGGTGACCAATACGCTGTGGCTCGAAGCCGTGCTGAATCACCGTGGTGTACCCCCTGGCCCACTGGCCGGGCGCAGCGACGGGCAGCGCGTGGCGCGGCTGATTCAGCGCGCCGACATGTTCGCCGCGCGCATGTCGCCGCGTGCCTCGCGCCTGCCGGAAACCCCCGGTGCCGCCATGCAAGCCTGCTATTTTGACGAGAACCGGCAAATTGACGAGGCGGGTGCGGCGCTGATCAAGGCGGTGGGTATTTACTCACCCGGCACCTTCGTGAAGCTGGCCAGCAATGAAGTGGCTGTGGTCATCAAGCGCGGCCTGAAAACCACCATGCCCAAAGTCGCGGTGCTGATCAACCGGCACGGCATGGCTACCGGCGAGCCGATTTTGCGCGACACCAGTGTGGCGGACTTTCGTATCGTCGCCAGCGTGCCGTACCGCGAGGTCAAGGTCAACCACAACCTGGACCGCTTGCTGTTGCTAACCCGTCCCGGGCCGACCGAGCGCCCCTGGTAACAATTCAAATTGCCAGATCAGCCCACCCGTCAGCGTCGCAATCGCTGCAGCCGGGTGACCCATCGCGGCCGCACCAGCGCCAAACGCCACCGCAATGCCGTTCTTTTCCAGCACATCTCCGACGGTGCGCAAATCGCAGTCGTCCACCACGCTTTTCAAGTCGAACTTGAAGTCGCGCTAGCGACTGTCGATCACCTCAATGCCTGGCATCAAAAAGTCGGTAGCGGCCAGCACCGTCCGGACTATGGCCACTGTCGCCTTTTATGCATGAAAATTGCCTGCAGCCCTTGTTGAATAAGCGCTACTAGCTATATTTTTTGTGTAACTTCAGGTCTGTGACGGGTGCGACAATGGTGGCATGGACTATTTGATTGTTTCCGTCGCCAGCCTGTTTGCTGGCTTTGTTGACTCGATTGTGGGCGGCGGCGGGCTGATTCTGGTGCCTGCCTTGTTTGCCACCTTTCCTGGCGCGCACCCAGCCACGCTGTTTGGCACCAACAAGGGCGCGTCGGTCTGGGGCACCGGGTTTGCCACCTGGCAGTACAGCCACCGGGTGCGTTTGCGCTGGGCGGCGCTGTGGCCGGCAGCGTTAGGTGGGCTGGTGGCTTCTCTGGCTGGGGCCTGGCTGGTCACAGTGATGTCGCCCGATTTTTTGCGCAAACTGCTGCCGCTGGTGCTGCTGCTGGTACTGGTTTACACGCTATTCAAAAAAGAGCTGGGGCGGCACCATGCACCGCGCTTTGAGGGGGCCAAAGAGCAATGGCTGGGAGCAGGTATTGGTCTGATCATCGGTTTTTACGATGGTTTTTTTGGCCCGGGGGCCGGCAGTTTTCTGGTGTTTTTGTTTGTGCGCGTGCTGGGCTACGATTTTTTGAGCGCCTCCGCGTCTGCCAAATTGGTCAATACCGCCACCAACCTCTCAGCGCTGCTGCTGTTCATTGCCAAGGGTCACATCTGGTGGCATTTTGTGCTGCTGATGGCGCTGGCCAACGTGCTGGGCAGTTTCTTGGGCACGCGCATGGCGCTCAAGCACGGCACCGGTTTTGTGCGGGTGGTGTTTTTGCTGGTGGTCAGCGCACTGATTCTGAAGACGGGTTTTGACGCTTTTCTGAAGTAACCGGCAGCGCCGCCGATGCCGCAGCCGAAGCGGCCGAAGCCGGCAGCACCGGCCAACTCAGGTCAGCCACCAGGCGCGGTTTGCCAATCGGTGCGGTGGCCTGGCCTTTGCTTACCGCCGCCAGATCTTCGTCGCTGGGGTAATGCCCCAGCAGCCAGTAATCAAAGGCGCGCCGGGCAATCGGTGCCGCCGAGGCAGCACCAAAACCGGCGTTTTCGACAATCACCGCAATCGCAATTTGCGGATCCTCTGCGGGTGCGAATGCGATGTAGAGCGAGTGATCGCGCTGGCGCTCTTCCATGCGCGAGGCGTTGTACTTTTCATTCTTGCTCAGTGAGACGGCTTGCGCCGTGCCGGTCTTGCCACCACTGAGGTAACCGGCGCCGGCAAACACACGGGTCGAGGTGCCGCCCTGCGTGACGCCGACCATCGCATTGCGCACGATGTCGATGTTGGCTTGCTTGTAGCCCAGGTTTTCAGGGGGCACCGCTGGCACCGGCACGCTGACGCGGGTGCTGGCATCCTGCGTGGCCATCACCAGGTGCGGGCGGTGTTTGATGCCGTTATTGGCCAGCGTGGCCACCGCCTGCGCCACCTGCAGCATGGTGAAGCTGTTGTAGCCCTGGCCAATGCCCAGCGAAATGGTTTCGCCGGCGTACCACTTTTTTTGCTCGGGGCGCTTGTAGTAGTTGCGCTTCCAGGCCTGGCTGGGCAGCACGCCGCGCACTTCGCCCTGGATGTCAATGCCGGTGATCTGGCCAAAACCCAGCGGCTTCATGAAGTCGTGCATCAAATCGACACCGAGCTCGTTGGCCAGCGAATAAAAATACGGGTTGCTTGACTCAACAATCGCGCGGCGCATGTCCATGATGCCGCCACGCTCGTTTTCCGGGCTGCCAAAACGGTGCCCACCAAACATGTAATAGCCGGGGTCATTGATCAGCGTGGTGGCGCTGCGGGTGCCGGTTTCTAGGGCCGCCATCGCCATGAACGGTTTGTAGGTGGAGCCCGGCGGGTAGGTGCCGCGCAAGGCCCGGTTGAGCAGCGGCTTGTCGATCGATTCATTGAGCAGTTGCCAGTTTTCCTGGTCAATGCCATCGACAAACAAGTTCGGATCAAACGTGGGTTTGCTGACAAACGCCAGCACCTCGCCGGTTTTCGGGTTCAAGGCCACCAGCGCGCCACGGCGCTCGCCGTACATGTCCTCAATCAGCTTTTGCAGCTTGATGTCGATGGACAGCTGGATGGTGTTGCCAGGTGTTGAAGGCTGGCTTGACAAGCGCCGCGTGGCGCGCCCACCCGCCGAGGTCTCCATGGCATCGACACCGGTGATGCCGTGCAGTTGTTCTTCAAAGCTTTGCTCG
Source organism: Rhodoferax sp. (assembly GCA_020048295.1). The sequence continues at coordinate 2,267 of JAIFMT010000239.1, read as the reverse complement.
ATACCGAGCTTGCCGATGTACTCGGTGCCCCGGTAGTTGGCGCTGTCGTCGGCCTCGTCGAGGGCTTCTTTTTCTGCCGTGTTGATGCGGCCAATGTAGCCAATCACGTGGCTGGCCAGCTCGCCATAGGGGTAGTTGCGAAACAGGCGCGCCTTGATGTCCACCCCCGGAAAACGCCAGCGCTGCGCGGCAAAGCGCGCTACCTCTTCGTCACTCAAACGACTGCGCAGCGGTAGCGACTCAAAATTTTTGGCTTCTTCGCGCAGCTTCTTGAAATGTTTGCGGTCGCGCGCGGTGATCTCCAGCACCTGCGCCAGCGCATCAAGGGTTTGCTCCAGGTTATCCACTTTGGAAGGCGTGACCTCCAGTGTGTACGCCGAATAGTTGGTGGCCAGCACAATGCCATTGCGGTCCAGGATCAGCCCACGGTTGGGCACGATCGGCACGATCGCGGTGCGATTGTTTTCTGCCTGCGCGCGCAAGTCTTCGTGGCGCAGCACCTGCAGGTAAAACAGCCGTGCTGCCACCAGCCCGAAACACACCAGCACCAGCAGGCTGGCCACCAGCACGCGCACGCGAAAGCGCGACAGTTCGGCCTGAACATTGCGGATGACGGTCATGGCGTTCAGATCGGACGGTTGGCATCCGGGTCGGGGGCCTGGCGCTGCGGCAACAGCAGCAGCACGCTGACCACCGGCCACAGCAGCGCTTCCAGCAGCGGTGCAATCAGCAGCGACCAGCCCGGAAAATCGCCACCCGCGAGCAGCCGCACCAACAAGGCCAGCGCATGCGCCGCCACAAACAGCGGCAGCACCTGCGCTGCCTGGCTTGGCACGCTGAACCAGAGCAAACGGCGGTGAATGCCAATGGCCAGAAAGCTCAACACCGTGTAGGCCAGCGCATGCTGCCCAAGCAAGGCGCTTTGCTGCACGTCCATCAGCAGCCCCAGCGCAAAGGCCGCCGTCACCCCGACGCGCTGCGGCTGGTGGATGGTCCAGAACAACAAGGCCAGCGCCAGCACGTCGGGCTGCCAGGCAGCGCGTCCCCACAGCCCCATGTTTTGCAGCATGTTCCAGGCCAGCGCGCTCAGCAGGCTGCCCCAGATGAATGCGGATTTGGCAGGCAGCAACAGCTGCTGGCCGCGCGGCATGATCATGGTTTGCCCGCCTTTTTAGCCACCACCGGCGTTGCTTCAGGGGCCGGACGCTGGGGCAACTGATCGGCCAGTGCTTGCAACACCAGCACATGCAGGCTGCCCGCCACACGCGCCACGGGTTCGCAGCTGATGCGGGCGAAAGCCGAGTCGGCCCGGCGCTCGATCTTCACCACGCGTGCCACCGGCAGTCCCGGCGGATACACCCCATCGACACCGCTGGTGGTGAGCAGATCGCCGGCCTGCATATCCACATTGGCATCCATGAAACGCAGTTCCAGCAAGCCACTGCGCAGTGTGGAATCGCCAAACGCCAGGCCACGCACGCTGGTGCGGACATTGAGCACCGGAATCGCCTGGCTGCGGTCGGTCAACAACGTCACTTCGCTGAGCAGTGGGTAAACGCGGGTGACCTGCCCGAGGATGCCGGTTTCGTCGATCACCGGCGCGCCGGCCTGCACGGCAGCCAGAGCGCCTTTGTCGATGATCACCTTGCGGGTGTAGGGGTCGGCCGCGTCGTACAACACCTGCGCTGCCAGCGCCGGGGCATTGAGGCGATCGCGCATGGCCAGCAGCGCACGCAAGCGGGTGTTTTCCAGCGTCAGCTGCTCCACTTGCTGCGCCCGCTGCGACTGCAGGCCCAGCCGGTATTGCGCTTCGGCCTCGCGGGCGTGCGAGGTGGTCAGCGACTCAACATAGCGGCTGGCGTTTTGCGCGGCGTCGATGGGCTGCAGCAGCAACCATTGCACCGGGTAGAGCACGGTGGCCAGCGTGGCGCGCACCGGCCGTGAAATCGAAAAACGCAGGTCGGCCACCATCAGCAGCACGCTGAGCAGGCTGAAAAACAGCAGTTTGGAGAGGGCCGAGGGGCCCTGGCGAAAAAACGGCGGCGGGGTGCCGTCCAGCGTACCCAGTGGCATCGCTGACGGGCCCGGTTATTCGCTGGTGAAGATGGAGGACAGGCGCTCCATTTGCTCCAGCGCCATGCCGCATCCTCGCACCACGCAGGTCAGCGGGTCTTCTGCCACCAGCACCGGCAGGCCGGTTTCTTCGGCCAGCAGGCGGTCCAGGTCGCGCAGCAGGGCGCCACCGCCGGTGAGCATCATGCCGCGGT
>JAIFMT010000200.1 GCA_020048295.1 Rhodoferax sp. | reverse complement strand
TGGTCAACCTGTGCGGCCTGCTGATCGCGCAGATGACCAAGGAAGGCTACAGGGAAGCGCTGGCCGCCGAGGCCCGCGAGCTGCTGGAGCGGGTGCACACGCTCAATGCAGCCAACAAAAAGTACTACAGCTACGCGCTGGTGTTGGCACGGCTGCAGCGCGGCTGACCGGCAGATCGGCGCGACACCAGCGCGACATCAGCGCTCCACAACTGCCTTGCGGCGCACCCAGGCTGGATCTGGCCAGAAGCTCGAGGATTTATATAAAAATAGCTTAAAGCCCTTTGCCGGTATGTGCTAACAGCTATTTATTTGGAAGTAATCTTAGTTTTAGCCTTGGCCTTGGCTTTGGCAGTTGTGACGCGCAGCGCAGGCTGGGCTGCTGGCAGTGACTGCAGTACGCCGTCCCAGAAGGTAACGCGTGCCTGCACCGCAGCGCGGGCGGCGGCTTTGGCTTCGGCCAGACGAGTGGCATCGCCATCGACCAGTTCGTTGACCATGCGCAATGCCAGAGGCGCGTGAAAGTCTTCGTCGAGGTGAATGTGGCGCTCCAGGTAAAAATGAAACGCTGGCGCAGCTTTGGCATCAATGCCCATCCTGGCCAGCAGCGCGCGAAACATGTTGGGAATGATGTGCTCGCGCCCAAGCGCAAACGCTGCGCCGACCACATGCGGCTTGCCGCTGTCGATGAAGCCAAAGGTGCTGCGCATGAAAGCGGCCGCGGCGGGCGGGGCGATGTAGAGCGCCAGCGCCGCCTCAATGCCGCGTGCCGCAGCCACCTCGACAAAGCGGATGGCGGGTGCCGGGTCAGCACCAATCTCGCGCATGGCATCGCAATACAGCTCGAAGTGGCTGGTGTGGGTGGGCTGGCCATTGGCATCGGGCAGGCCGTCGTCGCACTCTTCGCCCACCACAATCTGGTTGATGAAGTAGCGCACCTCTCCACTGCCACGCGGCTTCCAGGGCAGCGTGGTGGGCGCAATATGACCTTGCAGGCATTTCAGCAGCGACATGAAGTCCCACACCGAATAAACGTGCTGGGCCATGAAGGCGCGCAGGTCATCGAGGGTTTGCACCGCTGCGTACAGCGGGTGTTGGTCGAGTTGTGGCGCGAGTTTGGCCACGATGGCGGGGCTGAAGGCCGGGCTGGGAGTTGTTGTCTTGGGCATGTTATTTTTCAAAAAACCGTGAGTTTAGTACCCCGCTGGGTATCCATGACGGAAAACGGGTTGCGCCGGGTGTCTGTCATCCAAGCGCAATGGCTGTGCTGCTGGCGTGTGTTTGCGCCGGTGCGCCGCAACAGGCGGGCGGGCACCGCTACCATTGCACCATGAGCTCTGCCACCCACACCTTGCCCGTCCCTGTGCCCTTGCAGCAGGATGCTGCCATCATCGGACTGGTTGGCCTGGCGCATGCTGCGTCGCACTTTGGCCATTTGCTGCTGGTACCGCTGTTTCCTGTGTTCATGACCGAGTTTGGCCTGAGCTATTCGCAACTCGGTTTGCTGATGAGCACGTTCTTTGTCGTGTCGGGTATCGGCCAGGCCTCGGCCGGCTTTGTGGTGGACAAAGTCGGCGCGCGGCCGCTGTTGTTTACCGCGCTGGGGCTGTTCGTGCTGGCCAGTTTGCTCGGCGCGTTGGTCACCGGCTACAGCGGGCTGCTGGCGGTGGCGGCGCTGGCCGGGCTGGCCAACGCCACTTTCCATCCGGTGGATTTCACCATCTTGAACCAGCGCGTGTCAGCCCCGCGACTGGGCTATGCGTTCAGCGCACACGGCTTGACCGGCAACCTGGGCTGGGCGTTGGCACCGGTGTTTTTTGTTGGCATCAGCGCGTTGAGCCACTGGCGCACCGCCTACCTGGCAGCGGCGGCCCTGTATGTGGGGGTTTGGTTGCTGCTTTTTGTGCAGCGCGACAAGCTGCTGACGCGGGTGCTGGTGCCGCATGCGGACCACCCCGCCGAGCACAGCATGGCCTTCATGAAGTTGCCGGTGGTGTGGTGGTGTTTTGGATTTTTCTTTTTGTCCACCATGACGCTGGCGGTGATCCAGAGCTTTTCTGTATCGATCCTGAAGGCCTTGCACGGCATCAGTTTCGAGTCCGCCACGCTCACGCTCACGGCCTACATGCTGTGTGGGGCGCTGGGCATGCTGGTAGGTGGTTTTGTCGCGGCCAGATCGCACCACAGCGACCGCGTGGTGGCCTGGGCCATGAGCGTGGGGGCTGCCCTGCTGGCCTTGTGTGGCAGCGGCTTGCTGGATGCCCGGCTGACCATGGTGGTGCTGGCCAGCACCGGCTTTGCCATCGGCATTGGCGGCCCCTCGCGTGACATGATGATCAAGAGGGCCACCCCCAAAGGTGCCACCGGCCGGGTTTATGGTCTGGTCTATTCTGGCCTGGACACTGGTTTTGCCGTCTCGCCCGTGCTATTTGGCACGCTGATGGACCACGGCCAGTACGCCGCCACCTTGCTGGGTGCGTCGGCCGTGTTGCTGCTCAGCGTGGTGACTGCGCTGGGTGTGGGCCAGCGTACCCAGGCACGGTAGCCATCGGGGCCGGGCCCACCCACCGGGTCAGATGGGCTGACCGATGCTGCGTGCGGCCTGCAGCGTGTCGCGGGTTTTCAGCGCTTCGCGGCGCGCTGCAGCGGCAAAGTCGGTGCTGCTGGAGGCATACAAAATGGCACGCGACGAATTGACAATGATTGGCGCACGCGTGTCAAAGCCACCACCCTCCAGCACGCTGCCGCGCCAGCCCGCCTGCACGGTGGCGCGTGCATCGCCGCCCTGTGCCCCCACGCCTGGTATCAGCAGCGGCAAAGTGGGGGCCAGCGCACGCACGCGTTCAATCTCGGCCGGGTAGGTGGCACCTACCACCAGCCCGAGCTGGCCGTTGCTGTTCCACGGTCCTTGCGCCAGTTGCGCAATGTGCTCATACAGGAACGGCTGGCCGGGCACATCGGCCAGCCGCTGTGCCTGAAAGTCGTCGCCACCGGGGTTGGAGGTGCGGCACAGCAAAAAAGCGCCCTTGCCGTGGTGCTTCAGATAGGGCTGCACCGAATCAAAGCCCATGAAGGGCGACAGAGTGACGGCATCGGCGCCGTAGCGCTCAAACGCCTCGATGGCATATTGCTCGGCGGTGCTGCCAATGTCACCACGCTTGGCATCCAGAATCACTGGCACATGGGGCGCGCTACGACGCATGTGGCTGATCAGCCGCTCAAGCTGGGCTTCGGCGCGGTGCGCGGCAAAGTAGGCAATTTGTGGCTTGAAGGCCATCGCCAGGTCGGCCGTGGCATCGACGATGGCCGCACAAAAGTCATAGATACGGCTGGCATCGTCCTTGAAGGAAGTGGGAAAGCGGCTTGGCTCGGGGTCCAGCCCAACGCATAGCAGAGATTGGTTTTGGCGCTCGGCGGCGCGCAGCAGGTCGGTAAAGTTCATGCGCGGATTGTAAGAATCAGCAACACCACAGAGGCCGGCACGCAGGTTCTGCAAAGTCCCGCATCTGGTCAAGGCGCGCACAAAACACCTAAACTGCGCGCCCAAACCGACTTTCTGTTTTTTTCATGACGCACGATCCCATTTCCGAGCAGCCGGACACCCACCAGTACAGCCTGGCCGAGCGCACAGCAGCCGCCTCGCGCAGCACCTGGGTCAGCGTGGTGGTCAACGTGGTGCTGACGCTGCTGCAGGTGGTGGTAGGGGTGTTTTCCAAGTCACAGGCACTGGTGGCCGATGGCATTCATTCGCTGTCAGACCTGATCGCTGATTTTGTGGTGCTGTTTGCCAACCACCACAGCCAGAAGGAGGCCGATGAGGACCATCCCTACGGTCATCAGCGTTTTGAGACGGCAGCCTCGCTGGTTTTGGGCCTGCTGCTGCTGGCGGTGGGGGTTGGCATGCTGTGGTCGGCGGTGGTCAAGCTGCAAAACCCGAGCGCGATTGCCACTGTGCACATCACCGCGCTGTGGGTGGCAGGCGGCGCGCTGGTGGCCAAGGAAACGCTGTTTCGCTACATGCTGGCGGTGGCCAAGCGCGTCAAAAGCAGCATGCTGGTGGCTAACGCCTGGCACGCCCGTTCGGACGCGGCATCGTCGCTGGTCGTGGGTGCAGGCATCATCGGCAACCTGGCGGGTTACCCGATTCTTGACCCGATTGCTGCGGCCATTGTGGGCTTCATGGTGACGCGCATGGGCTGGAGCTTTGGCTTTGCCGCGCTGCACGACCTGACCGACCATGCGGTCGATGACACCGAAGTGCAAGCCATCCGCCAGACATTGCTCGCCACCCCGGGTGTCAGCGGTGTGCACGACGTGCGCACGCGCAAGATGGGCGACATGATCGTGGTGGATGCGCACCTTGAAGTGTTGTCCACCCTGACGGTGGAGCAGGCGCACGACATCTCGGTGGATGCGCAGCAGCGCGTGATGCAGTTGCACCGCGTGTTGCACCTGCTGACGCACATTGACCCCTACAAACGCCCCGACCTTGACCACCAGATCAGCGCGGAAGGCGGACTCACCCCTGGCTGAGTCAAGCGTCTGGCGCTGGCGCGTTCAGCGCGTTCAGTGATCTGGCGCCAAGCCCTGCACCACATCGAGCGCCAGGCACAGGTCGGCCCAGGCGCGGGCCTTGTCCTGCCCGTTGCGCAGCAGATACGCCGGCGGATAGGTCACCACCACTGGCACGCCCTGGTAGTGCCACACCTGGCCGCGCAATTTGCCCAGCGGCAAGGTCAGCCCGCCTGGGTGGTCTTGGCCGAGCAGCACCTGCATCGCATAACGGCCCATGGCAAGGATGACTTTGGGCTGCAGCAAGGCAATTTCGCGCCTTAAATAGTGGGCGCAAGCGGCCAGCGCCGCAGCGTCGGGTGCGGTGGGACGCGCTGGGCGGCACTTGAGCACATGGCTCAGGTAAGCCATTGGCTCGGACGCGGCAGGCACGGCCACGCTCGCCACATCAGGCCCACGGGTCGCCGCCGGTGCATCTGCCGCTGTCGCCGCCGGCAGATAGCGTCTGACACCGACTGCCTTGAGCATGTTGTCAAGCAGTTGGCCGGCTTCGCCGACAAACGGCTGGCCCGCGCGCTCCTGCGCATCATCGGGTGGTTCGGCCAGCACCAGCCAGTCGCAGTGCAGGTCAGCCGGCAGCGGCGTGAACACTGCCGCCTGGCGGCCCAGGCACATGGCGCACGCCTGGCAGTGGGCCACCGCATCGCTCAGGGACGGCCAGTCCATGGTGGCAATGCCTTCGGGCAACGGCAGCAGTGCTGCTGGCCCGGGCGACCGCCTGGCTGTCTGGCTTGCCGGTGCAGGCCGGGTGGCCGCCGGCGGCACGGACGCAGCGCCACCAGGCGACGTACCCGGTTGTGTCGCAGTGTCAGTCAAACCACTTTCAGGGTCATGATGATCCGTCAAGGAATTTTGATGATTTTGGCCTCTAGCCCTTTGCTGATCTGCGCTGGAAGCTATATTATCTGTAGTATCTTGGGTGTTGGCCTGCGCTGCATTCAAGTCAGCCTGCCCGACGGGTTCGGCACCCGGCTGCGGCCACCAGACGCGTACGCCCATTTCAGCCAGCATGGCGCGGTGGCGGGGGTCCAGGTTCAGGCTCATGCGGGCATTTTCGCCGACTCGGCCAGGTCGCCAATCCGGCAGCTCATCACCCAGGCGTCTTCGCGCTGGCCCTGGCTGGCCGGGTAATACCCCTTGCGCTGCCCCACCACGCGAAAACCATACGCTTTATAGACGTGGATGGCGCGCGTGTTGCCCGCGCGCACTTCCAGCCACAGCCATTGCACACCTTGCCCACGCGCCCAAAGCGCCAGCGCATCGAGCATCAGCTGCGCCCAGCCCTGGCGCTGATAAGCCGGGGCCACCGTGATGTTGAGCAGGTGCACTTCTTCAAAACCTTTCATGGCGACAAAATAACCCAGCAGCTGGTCACCGGCCAGCAGTAACTGTGCCTGATAACCACTGTGCAGGCTGTCGCTGAAATGGCTGCGCTGCCAGGGGTGCGCATAGGCCTGCTGTTCAACCGATGCCACCGCTGCCAGGTCGGCATCGCGCATCGGCTCAAAGCGCGCTTCAACCGGGCGCTTCGGCGCATTCATCAGGCCCACCCGTGTGCGTCACGGTTGCGCTGGCTCATGCCAGCGCCCCTGCGTTTCTGGCAGCCACGCGCTCTTGTGTGGTTTGTGCCACCTTGTCGCGCACATAGGTCGGCAGCGCTTGCGCCGCTGGCACGGCAGCACCTGCTGCCAGCAAGGCAGGGGCCAGGCGCAGCAGCGCGGTGGCCGTGGGCAAGGCGCTGACGCGCAGCGCTTGCATGTCGGGCAAGCGTGCGGCGTAAACCGTGAACACATTGCCCGCCAATACTGGGGTCGCAGTGGTGCGCGCGCCCGCCGCCCACCGTCGGCTGGCAGGGTTTGTGGGTGCTGCCTGGCTGGCATCCGGGGTACGGTCGAGACCGCAAAAGCGCGCCAGTTCTTCAGGTCTGATCAAGCTGCAGGCCTGAATGGTCGTCCATTGCCCACTCTGAAACAAATAGCTGGCGGCGTACAGCTCGTCCATCCGCGCATCGAGCAGCGCGGTCACTTGAAAAACTTCTTTGGCAGCGCCTTGCCAACGCGCATCTTCGGCCACGGCCAGCAGCGTATCGACCGGCAGTACCGGCACACCGGCCGCAAAAGCCAGCCCTTGCGCCACCGCGCAGGCGCTGCGCAAGCCAGTGAACGAGCCCGGGCCGATACCCAGGACGATCGCATCGAGCGCCTCAAAGCGCAGTTCGGCCTGCGCCATCAGCGCTTGAATCTGCGGGATTGCGCCACCCCGGCGCGCTGCACGGCCAGCGACATCCACTCGGTGCTGGTGTCAAGGGCCAACAGGTTCAGGCCATCGGCAGCCCCGTCCGGTGCTGCGGCCCTCTGCGACAAATTAAGCATCAAATTGACCTCTAGCCCTTATGAATAAAGCGCTTAAAGCTATGCTATTTAAACTGTCAAAATTGAGCGTGTGACGTGCATTCATGCGCCCGATTATCTGCGGGCCGGCCAGCGCACACTGGCTGCCCTGCACCCACCCGCAGTCAATCGGGCAACACCACCTCGTCGAGCTGCAACGGATTGAGAAACTTCTCACCATAGCGGCGGTACACCCCGGAGCTGACAAACACGTCAAACAAATCCGGGTCAATGTGGCCGCCCAGCTTGAGTTCGTTCATGATGCGCAGCGCTTGCGACAGCTTCATGCCGGGCTTGTAGGGCCGGTCTGATGCGGTCAGGGCCTCAAAGATATCGGCAATGCCCATGATGCGCGCCTGCACCGACATCTGCTCGCGCGTCAGGCCTTTGGGGTAGCCGCGGCCGTCCATGCGCTCGTGGTGGCCACCGGCAAATTCCGGCACATGCTGAAGGTGTTTCGGCCAGGGCAGCTTTTCCAGCATCTTGATGGTGGCAACGATGTGGTAATTGATCACATCGCGCTCGGCATTGGTCAGCGTGCCTTTGCGGATACACAGGTTTTCGATCTCATCGGAGCTCAAAAATCGCGTCTGCAGGCCATCGACGTTGCGCCAGCTGTACTTGCGGCCAATGCTGCGCACATGCTCCATGTCTTCATCGCGCATGGTTTCGGCACCGACATTGGCACTGCGCAAAAACTCCCGTTCGCCGTCGAGCGTGTCCTGCGCAGCCCGGCTACGCGCCATGATGGCGGCTTCAGCGGCGGCATCCACCTGCGGGCGCAAGGCCAGTTGCTGGCGCAGCGCGGCAATTTCGTCGTCGCGCTTGAGCACTTCAAAACGGGTGTCAATCAGGTGGATGCGGTCATACAGGGTTTGCAGCTTGGTGGATTTGTCAAACACGTGCACCGGCGTGGTCACCTTGCCGCAGTCATGCAGCAGCCCGGCAATCTTGAGTTCGTAGCGGTCGGCATCGCTCATGCTGAAGTGCGCCAGCGGCCCTTCCTGCGCGGCCGCCACCGCTTCGGCAATCATCATGGTCAGCACCGGCACGCGCTGGCAATGGCCGCCGGTATGGTGCGACTTTTCGTCAATCGCCAGGTTGATCAGGCCAATGAAGGACTCAAACAGCTCTTCCAGCTGCTTCATCAGCAGCCGGTTGTTCAGCGCAATCGCCGCCTGCGAGGCCAGCGACTCGGCCAGCCGCTGGTCCGCGTGCGAAAAAGCCTGCACTTGTCCGGTCAGCGGGTCCAGCGCGTTGATCAGCTGCAGCACGCCAATCACATCGCCTTCATGGTTGCACATGGGCACGGTCAAAAATGACTGCGAGCGGTAGCCGGTGCGCTCATCGAACACCCGCGTGCCAGAAAAATCAAATTCATCGCCCTCGTCATACGCATCAAGAATGTTGACCGTGACCTTGTGAATGGCGGCATACGCGGCCACCAGCGAATCATTGGGCGCACCAGCCGGGGTTTTCAGGTGGATGTCGGGGAAATCAATCGCCACGCCCGAGGTGCCCCCCATGGCAATGCCCAGCGAGTCGGTGCGCAAAATCTCAAAGCGCAGCGTGTCGGCATCGTCCAGCAAGCGGTACAGCGTGCCGCCATCGGCGTGCGTGATGAGCTTGGCGGCCAGCAAAATCTGCTCCAGCAAACGCGTGATGTCGCGTTCACCCGACAGCGAGGCACCAATGTCGTTGAGTTGATCAAGTCGCTTCAGCAAGGCATCAACCATCATGGTTTCCTGGCTTGTTGTTGATGTCATGGTGCAGCCTCCGTTGCGATGGCGCGAACCCGCCGTGTCGGGCTGGCGCTGGTTTATGGACGTTGGCTTGATTTTGGCACGTGATGACACACAGTTGAGTCAGAATCATGTTGCGGCTCAGTCGCGCCCAGTCGCGCAACATCTTTTTGGACAATGCACTGCTCAACCAAAGGCTCGGAGGCATCATGCACATCACACAAATCATTGGCGGCGCGCTATGGGCTGCCTGTCTGCTGGCAGGCGCGGCGCAGGCGGCGCTGCCAGCGGATGCGGCGGCCCAGATTGTCAGCCTCCAGGGACAAGGCGAACAGCGTCAGACGGATGCTGTTGGCTGGTCGGCTGCCAAGCCGCTGGCGACGCTGTCTGGCGGGGCGTTCGTTCGGACTCTGGCCGCCTCAAAGATGGCTTTGTTGTTTGCCGACGACACGCAACTGCGGCTCAACCAAAACTCGGTGCTGCAGGTCAAGCAGGTGGATTCGCAGAAGCGGGAGTCAACGCTGCTGCTGAATCTGGGGCGGGCCTGGGCGCAGAGCAAGCGGCCTGCTGGAGGCCGGCTGAACTTTGAAACGCCGGCTGCCACCGCTGGCATCCGTGGCACAGAGTGGGAGCTGGATGTGGATGCCAGCGGCAAAACGCTGCTGACGGTGTTTGCGGGCACCGTGGAGTTTGCCAACGCGCAGGGGCAGCTGACCGTCAACAGCCAGGAAGCTGCCATGGCCGAAGTGGGCCGCGCGCCAGTCAAGATCGTGCTGAGTAACCCACGCCAGCGCATTCAATGGGTCAGCGCGCTGAGTGCCGACCCACTGCGCCATCTGGATGCCAACCAGATCGCCCCGGCCTTGCAGCCGGCCTTGAAGGCGTTGGGCAGCAATGATCTGGCGGCAGCGCGCATCGCCTTGGCGCAATTGCCTGCCGACGTGTCTGGTGATGGGCTGGTGCTGCTGCATGCAGCGCTTGCCACACTGGCCGGGCAGACCCGTG
>JAIFMT010000211.1 GCA_020048295.1 Rhodoferax sp. | reverse complement strand
TTCCATCATCGCCACAAATTGGGTCATCAGTGCGACCGGTTCGCTGGTGTGGCCGCGCTGTCTGGCATCTTGCAGGTGCAATTCCAGCGTGGCCGGCAGCGGAGCAGCCGATGCGCACAGGTAAGTGCCTGAGACGCAGCGAATCTTGCCATTGGCATGGCGCACGCGCAGGTTGACACGGCCGCAAGCCGGCTCGATGTTGGCGCACAGCAGCCTGTGCATGATGTCATGATCGTCCGGGTGGATCAGGTTTGACCAGCTCGTCGCGATCAGTTGAGCTGGCGTGTAGCCCAGCAGGTCTTCGCTGTTTACGCTGGCGTACACCAACTTTGTGGGCGTTGCCAGTTCAAATCTCAGTGCAATTTCAGGGTTTGAAGACATGGCCGCAGAGGGGTGTGCAGGGGGCTTTTGACGGTAACCGGTAATTTAAGCGTCACCGTTTGTAGCAGCAAAGTGACAAGATCGCTACCCCTTTGCCAATTGATAGCCCGATTTTTGCGGGTTTGTTGCACCCGTGTCAGTGCGCCACCGGGTTGTCCACTGGGCAGTCCAGCGTTGCAGCGCCGGCCCGATGGGGCCAGCGTCGGCAGTCAACCCCAGCACCGTGGCGGCGGCGTTCAAGGCGCGCAGGGGGTCAGACAGGTCAAGCGCTTGCGCGCCGTTTTGCTTGCTGAGTTTTTCGCCGTTTGGCCCCAGCACCAGCGGCGTATGCAGGTAACTTGGGGTGGGCAAGCCCAGTGCGCGTTGCAACAGGATTTGCCGCGCGGTGTTGTCGCTCAGGTCGGCACCCCGCACCACGTCGGAGATATTCTGCGCGCCGTCGTCCACCACCACCGCCAGCTGGTAGGCAAAGCAGCCATCAGCGCGTTTGAGGATGAAATCGCCCACTTCGGCAACCACGTCTTGCTGCTGAGGGCCCAGACGGCGATCGGTCCATTGCAGCACCGTGGTGGTGCGCATGCCGGTTGTCGCGCCAGTGTTGAGGGCGTTTCTGTCGAAATCGAAATATGCTTTATTATTTGTAGCTTGAAGCGCTTTATCTATAAGGGCTATAGCCTGATTTTCAATATAATAATCAGTCCGAAGCCGCCATCCGCGCGCCGGCGATCCGTGCAGACCCGCGCGGCAAGTGCCGGGGTAAATCAGTTCGCCATGGCGCGGTTTGTGCTGGCCGCTGCGACGCAGCGTGTTTTCAACGTCTTTGCGGCTGCAGCCGCAGGGGTAGGCCAGAGCGCCGGCCACCAGCGTGTCAAGTGCTTGCTGGTAGAGGGCAGCGCGTTGCGACTGGTACACCACTGGCTCGTCGCTGGCCAGACCACAGGCGGCCAGTTGTTGCAAGATGAGCTGATCGATGCCGGGCAGGCAGCGCGTGCGGTCAACGTCTTCAATGCGCACCAGCCACACGCCATGGTGGGCTCGCGCGTCCAGCCAGCTTGCCAGTGCCGCCACCAGCGAACCCGCGTGCAACGCTCCGGTGGGCGAGGGCGCAAACCGCCCCCGGTATCCCGGGCTCACACCGCGGCGAGTGCCAGCTCCAGCCCTGACACAAAGGCATCCTCAATGCGGTGACCCAGGCACCAGTCGCCACACACGCCCAGGTGCTGCTGGCTGTCCCACAGGTGGCTGCGGCCCAGCGGTTGCGTGGTTTTGGCGTACAGCCAGCGCTGGCTGTCCACATGGGCAGGTTCGGCACGAATGCCGGTCACCTCGGCAAAGGCCTTGAGCATCTTGGCCTCCACCCGCGCGGCGTCGTCCTGCAGATGCTCCTGCGACCACTGCGGACTGGCCTGCACGGTCCAGCGCTCGATCGGGCTGCGGCCGGGTTTGCTGGATTCGCGCGCCACCCAGGCAATGCGGTGGTGCGTGCTGCGCGCGGCATTCCACTGCGGCCCCAGGGTGGTCATGCCCGGCTGCATGGCCTGCGGAAAAGCCAGCATCAAGGTCCAGCAAGGGGCGACTTGAACCGCATCCAGTGCTGCGCCCCAGCCCTCACATAACTTGGAGTTTTGTAGCAGGAAGCGCGCTTGCACACTGGGCAGGGCCAACAAAACAGCATCAAAACCTGAATAGACATGGTGGGCTTCATCGGGTCCTTCAGTACGCAGCTGCCACTGGCTGTGCTTGACCGCGTCGGGCGCAATTTGCGTCACCCGGGTGTCGAGCTCGATCTGGCCCCTGGCCTTGAGTTCTTCCGCCCAGCCCCCAACCAGCGACTTCATGCCAGGTACGCCCACCCAGTGCGCGTCGCTCGCGGGTTTGCCAGGGCTGGTGACGTGGCCCGACTCGTCGATCAATTGCACCGTGTTGGCGCTCCAGCGTTTGCACAACAGGGGCGAAGTCTCCAGCGCCATGACAAAACGCGGATCACGCGCAGTGAAGTACTGCGCGCCATGGTCGAACGAGCCAAAAGCGCTGTCGCGGGTGGCCATGCGCCCGCCCAGGCCGCTACTTTTCTCAAATACTTTGACGCTGTGGCCGGCTTGCATCAGGGTGCGCGCACAGGTGATGCCTGCCATGCCCGCGCCGATGACGGCGTAGTGGTGTGGCGTGCGTGGGGAATGGTTCATGTTGTCGTACTCCGTTGGGTAAATTTCTCAGCACCGCTGGCCCGCAAGGAAAGGGGCAAATAGGTGACGCGCATGACACCGACTTTAACCGCCCCGCTGCTGCTGCAATAAAGCGCGCCGGGTGGTGGGGCTGCTCAGCGCGTTGAGCCACCATTGCAGCGCCCGCCCGGGGATGGATTTGGGGCCTTGGCGCCAGGCGTAATGCACGCTGATCACGCGTGGTGGCTGCTGCGTGGCCTTGACCACCAGCTGGCCGCTGTCAATGAAGTCGCGCGCCATGCACTCGGGCAGCGAGCCGCAGCCCAGGCCGCGCAGCTGCGCATCGAGTTTGGCCTGCATGCTGGCCACCGTCAGCACGTCCTGGCCGCCTAGCAGGCCAATGGTCAGGCCACGGCCACGGCTGACGCTGTCGGCCACCGCCACCGCACGGTGCGCACGGATCACCTCGTCGCTCAGTGGCTCGGTCGCGCCAGCCAGCGGGTGGTGTGGTGCGACCGCATACACAAAGCGCACCTCGCCCAGCGGCTGGGTCTGCAAGCTGGTGTTTTGCATCAGGTCAGCCACGCCCAGCGCCAGATCGGCCTGGCCACTGGTCAGCGCTTCCAGCGTGCCGGAGAGGGTTTCGTCGCGCAGGCGGATGCGGGTGGGTGGGTTGAGTGACAAGAAGTGCTCGCACAGCTCCATCACAGTGGCCTTGGTGATGATGCCATCGACGGCGATACTGAACTGCGGCTCCCAGCCGGTGGCCACGCGCTTGACGCGGTTGGCCACGGCATCCACGTCGTCGAGCAGGCGCGCGCCCTCGCAGAGCAGTTCCTGCCCGGCCGGGGTCAGCTGCGCCTGGCGCGCGCTGCGGTCAAACAGCAGTACATCGAGCGCGTCCTCGATTTGCCGCACCCGGTAAGTCAGCGCGCTGGGCACCATGCCCAGGCTGCGCGCAGCGGCGGCAAAGCTGCCGCTGCTGCCAATGACCTGCAACATGGCCAAGGCATCAGGGGTCAAAACATTGCGGGCAGTTTGCATCGATGGTGACTGATTCTTCAAAATACTTGAATGATGCCATCAAAACCATTGGCATTGCGGGGCGCGTTGCCCCGCTACAGTCGCTGTTATGTTCATTCCCCAAAGTAAGGACAGAAGATGTTGACCCTCAGACCCTCACAAGCACGCGGCTACGCCGACCACGGCTGGCTCAAATCGTTTCACAGCTTCTCGTTTGCCGATTATTTTGACCCGCGCCACATGGGCTGGGGCAACTTGCGGGTGATCAACGAGGACTGGATTGCGCCGGGCAAGGGCTTTGGCACGCACGGCCACCGCGACATGGAGATCGTCACCTATGTGCTGGCAGGCGCGCTGGCACACCAGGACAGCATGGGCAACGTGGAGGCCATTTTGCCCGGTGAAGTGCAGCGCATGAGCGCCGGCAGCGGCGTGCGCCACAGTGAATTCAACCACGCCGCCGATGCCACCACGCACTTGCTGCAAATCTGGATAACGCCCAATGTGCTGGGGGTGACCCCCAGTTACGAGCAAAAAACCTTTGCCAGTGCTGACAAGCAAGGCCGGCTGTGCCTGCTGGCATCGCCAGACGGTGCGCAGGGTTCGGTCAAAATTCACGCCGATGCGCGGCTGTACGCCGGCCTATTGGCGGCTGGGCAGACGGCAGCGCTGGCGCTTGCGCCAGGTCGCAAGGCGTATGTGCATCTGGTGCGCGGCCAACTGGCAGTGAACGGGATGGCACTGGCGACTGGCGACGCAGCGTTGCTGGCGGATGAGCCGGCACTGACGCTGCACGATGCCGAAGATGCAGAAGTGCTGGTGTTTGACCTGGCCGCCTGATCGCTGATTTTTTAAGCTTTTTTCAACCCAAGGAGTTTTCATCATGGCAAATGTTGCTGTTGTCTTCCATTCCGGCTACGGCCATACCCTGCGCATGGCGCAATCGGTGGCCGAAGGTGCCGGCGCTGAACTGGTGGTGATCGATGCCGACGGCAATGTGTCGGCCGACGGCTGGGCCACGCTCAACGACGCCGATGCCATCATCATGGGCAGCCCGACCTACATGGGTAACGTCAGCTGGCAGTTCAAGAAATTTGCCGACGCGTCGAGCAAGCCCTGGTTCAGTCAGGCCTGGAAAGACAAGGTGTTTGCCGGTTTTACCAACAGCGCCACGATGAACGGCGACAAGCTCTCCACCTTGCATTACCTGTTCACGCTGTCCATGCAGCACGGCGGCATCTGGGTTGGCACCGCGCTGATGCCCAGCAACAGCAAGGCGGCGCAGCGCAACGACATCAATTTTGTGGGTTCGTTCAGCGGAGCCATGGCGCAGTCGCCGTCCGACGCATCGCCGTCAGAAATGTTGCCCGGCGACCTGGAAACGGCACGCCTGTTTGGCAAACGGGTGGTTGAGGTGGCGGCCCGGTTCACGGCTTGAGCTGTTCGGCTGTCAGTCAATTATTGGCATGTTTTATGGCTCCAGCCCTTATGCATCATGCGCTAACAGCTATTTTTATAGTAGCAATATTCAGCGATAATCGCACGCGTGGTCTGGCACAGTTGCTGGCCTGAAACCTGGACAACTCTCATGAAACTTCTGCGTTACGGCCCACGGGGCCAGGAAAAACCCGGCATGCTCGATGCCCAGGGCCAGGTGCGCGACCTCAGCGCGGTGCTGGATGACATTGGTGGAGCTGCCTTGCTGCCCGCCAGCCTGGCGCGCCTGCGTCAGCTGGTGTCTGCCGATTTGCCCTTGGTGGCCGGTGTGCCACAGCACGACTTGCGCCTGGGCGCGTGCGTGGCCTCGGTAGGCAAGTGCATTTGCATTGGCCTGAACTACGCTGACCACGCGGCTGAATCGGGCCTGGACGTGCCGCCCGAGCCGGTGGTGTTCAGCAAGTGGACCAGCGCCTTGATGGGGTCTGACGATGCGGTCGAGATTCCGCGCGGCTCGGTCAAAACCGACTGGGAGGTGGAACTGGCAGTGGTGATCGGGCAGGGTGGACGCTACATCCGTGAGACCGATGCCATGACGCATGTGGCAGGCTACTGCGTGATGAATGACATTTCAGAGCGCGACTACCAGCTCAACCGCAGTGGCACCTGGGACAAGGGCAAGGGCTGTGACACCTTTGGTCCGCTGGGACCCTGGCTGGTCACGGCCGACGAGGTGCCCGACCCGCAGGCGCTGGCCCTGTGGCTGGAAGTCGATGGCCACCGCTATCAGAACGGCAGCACCGCGACGATGGTCTATCAGGTGCCATTTTTGATCAGTTACCTGAGTCAGTTCATGAGCCTGCAGTCGGGGGACGTGATCTCTACCGGCACGCCGCCCGGGGTTGGCATGGGTCAAAAGCCGCCGGTGTTCTTGCGGGCCGGGCAGACGATGCGGCTGGGCGTGCAGGGTCTCGGTGTGCAGACGCAGCGGGTGGTGCAGGTCTGAGGCATCACGGCTGCCGAGCCGGCAAAGCTTAATCGTCGAGCCAGCGCACCAGGTAAAACAGCCGCAGCCCTTCAGATGAGCGCGATGGTCCCATCACCTCCACGGCGTGCTGGTTGAGTTCGGGTTTGGCCTGGGCGCGGGCTGCGGCTTCACTGGCCATCACTTCCACGCAGTTTTCCGGAAAGCGCTTGCGCGTGCTGCGCTTGACGTGGGCTACGGCAAAGCAGGCCTGCATCATTTGCGGCAGGTCAGGGTCGATGGTCAAACCGTTTTTCATGGGGATTGCCTGAGTTGTTGGATGTGTACCAGCACCGGCCGGAACAGCGGCTCCAGATGGCGGCGCAGCAGTGGCCCGACGGCGGTGGTTTTGGTCAGAATTGGCGCGGCATCGGCACGACTCAGGCACGCCAGCGCTGCCATCGCGCGGGCTTGTGGCATCACCTCATCGGGCCAGTCGGTGGGCAGCGTCAGCGTGTGGACGGCGGCAAAGTAGCGCCCCAGCAGGTCCAGCGTGAGGGTAACCGCCTCGGCGGCGGGCGGTTTTTCCAGCGCCAGTGCAGCGGCGCGCAGAAAACTCTGGCCGCAGGGGCCGTAGCAGCGCAGTAGCAGCTGGCCCCAGGCGTCTTGGGTGCGGGTGGCGATGCCAGTGGGCAAAGGGCGCCGGGGCTCTGGCGGCAAGGCATCCGGGCGGTGCTCTCCAGCAGGTCCGCTCCGACCACCGCGCGAATCGAGTTCATCGCCTCAATCGGGTCTTCTTCAAATGCCAGGTGCTCGATCAAAAAGTCGGCCAGCAGCGGGCCCATGGCTCCGGCGCGCACGCTGGCATGTACAAGCAAATAGCGGGCCATGGCCATGGTTGGCAAGGCCCACCAGGCGCGCCGCGCCAACTCATCACTCAGGCTGGGGGATTGCGCCACCGCCTTGACGGCTTCGGGTTCGCCCAGTTTCAGCAGCGCCTCCAGGTTGCGTGGGCTGGCCTGGCCCATGCTGGTCCAGCGCATCAGGTGCACCGGGTAACCGCCGGGTGAACCCATGGCGTGACCGCCCAGCAACTCGCGCACCCGCTGCACGTACAAATCGGGGCGGCAGTTGCGGTGCAGCACCACTTTGGCCTCGCCTTTGGGGGTTAACGCGTACAGCGTCAGGCTACCTTCGTCGATGCGCACGGCTTGCACGTTGCCAGCCAGCAGCACGTTCAGGCGCAGCGAATCTTCGGGGGAAAGTTCGGCTTGCATGATGAGTCAATTGAGTTGGATGCGTCGGCCCCAGGGCACCGGGGTTTTGCCCTTGACCAGCCACAGCACCGGGTAATTCGGCGGCATTTTGGGGATGTCGCCCTGTGCATCGGTGAAATACACCAGCGCATCGGGCTGCGCGCCATGGCGTTCGATCCAGTCAAACACCGGCGCAAAGGCGGTGCCACCACCGCCTGCAAACTGGCGCGGCAGGGTGAACGCCTGCCATGGCTCGGTCACCCACGGTGCATCCGGGGCCAGCGTGGCATCGCAGGCAAACAGTGTCATGCGCACGGGCAGCGTGCCCTTGATGGCATTGAGTTCACCGACAAACTGGGCCAGGTCGGCCGCGTCGATGGAGCCAGATGTGTCGAGTGCCACGTAAATATCACCGGCGTGGCTGCGCAGGCTGGGAAAGATGGCACCTTCGGCCAGCTCACCACTGCGTCGTGACGGCCGCAACCAGCTGTAGTCGTCGCGCGCCGCTTGCGACAGGTAGTGCGCCAGCGCTGCCCGCCATGACACCTGCGGTGCCAGTGCTTCGTCGGTCAACCGCGCCAGCCCGCCCGACAGCTTGCCGGCCTCACGCGCTCGCTGCGCGGCGGCGGCCAGGTGGCGCTGCCATTGCTGTTGCAAGGTTTCCTTTTGCTGCGTGCTCAACGGTGGTGGCTGGTCCTGCGGGCCGTCGCCGGGGGCATCCCCTGCGGCGGGTTGTTGCGCTGTGGCGCCACCGGCCTCAGGGTCGGTTTCTTGCGGCTGGTTGCCGGCTTGGCTGGCTGGCTTGGTAGCGGCTTCAGTACCGCCACCCTGGCCTTGAGCATCACTGCGGTCACCGCTGCCATTTTGTCCGCCGTCGTCGCCGTCCCACACATGCTGGTCAAACATCTCGCTGTCCAGGTGGTCGTCGATACAGGGGTAGATTTCTTCGGCGGCCATGCCGCGGTACAGGTCAAGCACCTGCGCGCCCAGTGGTGGCTTCAACCCTTCATCAAGCAACAGCGGGTTGATGGCAAAGTCGCAGGCCAGATCCCACTTGCGCTGCACCCGGTGACCGCGCCGGGCAAAGTGGCCCAGGGCGCAGTGCAGTGCCTCGTGCGCCAGCGCAAACTGGGCCTGTGCGGTGCTCAGCGATTCAATCCACTGCGGGTTGTAGTACAGCTTGCGCGCGTCGGTGCCAGTCGTGCGGCACCAGGCACCGGCTTCCACCAGCGGCAGGCGCAGCACCAACGCCCCCAAAAAAGGCTTGTCGAGAATGAGCTTGGTGCGCGCTGCGGCCAGTTTGGCCGCTGCCGCTTCCCGCATGGCCTGGGTTAGCGCGCCGGCAGCGGGCGCGGGCGGGCAGATGCCGTGCACGGCGGTGCCCAATACATGGCCCAGCCCGTCGTTACTCGTAGAGGACGATGTCGGCAACGGCATTGGCCCACCCTGAAAACTGTGGCACGGCAAACAGGCCCGAGCCAATGCCACGGTGCATGTCGGACACCAGCATCACGCCCATTTCCTTCAGGGGCAGACGCTGCGCGTA
>JAIFMT010000254.1 GCA_020048295.1 Rhodoferax sp. | reverse complement strand
GCGTCAATTTCGATCACCCCTTGCCAGTCGCCTTTGGTATACATGCCGCTAATGAGTTTGACTTTGAGCGTGAGGATCATTTTTCTGTCACTTTCAGGCTTAGGTTTGAACAAGTGCCCCCAACGTGCGCAGCACAGCACTACCGGTATGAAAAAAGCGCTTATGACCCAATAGACATAAGCGCAAGAAGCTACCGCTGTTGTAGCGGTGCAGGTGTGCTAAATCGTGTCAGTGCCGAACCTTTGCGTCAGCTGGGGCTTTCTCGTCGTGGTCTTCTTCCCAGCCGGTGATCATGGCGTGGATGTGGGCAAAGACGGTGTGCCCGGTGGTGGTCAGATAAACGTGGATGAAGAAGAACGCGGTGATCATGTAGGCCCCGATGAGGTGGGCGGTAGCAATGAACTCCAGTGAAAAATACTTGTCGATGCCCAGACTGCCCCAGTCGCCGTAGAACAGGTAAAACAGGCCCGAGCCCCAGATCAGTGGCGAGATGAATGACAGCAAGGCCAGGTAAGCCAGCCGTTGCAACGGGTTGTGCTTGCTGATCACGGTTTTGCGAAACGGGTGCGGCGCGTTGTGGAAGATGCCCCAGACGTAGTAGATGATCATGGCATCCACTTTTTTCAGGGTTGGCAGGTACTGCTTCCACTCGCCGGTGGTGAACTGCCAGAAGATGGTGAAAGCCCACAGTACCAGCAGCGTCCAGGCCGCCAGCGTGTGAAATTGCACCGCTTTCTGAAAGCCCAGCAAGCTGTAGCTGCCATGCACCTCAAAGCCGGTGATCATCATGATGATGATCAGCAGCGCCTGCGACCAGTGCCAGAAGCGCTCAAACCGTTTGTAGAGATAAATGCGTGCAGCGCTCATTTTGTGCCTCCCTTGCGGC
Source organism: Rhodoferax sp. (assembly GCA_020048295.1). The sequence goes on along the minus strand of JAIFMT010000254.1, from coordinate 6,028 downwards.
CACGGGTGAAAAATCGGAAAGCGCCATGGGCAGCCCCAGCGCCAATGGAACCCAGGATGGCCAGGCCGCCAAAAAGGTCAATCCAGCCGTTGCGGTCACGTCCAGGCATGTAAATGTCGGTGATGGCGGCCAGTCGGCCGTCGTCAGCGCGGGTATGGCATTCCTGACACGGCACGGCTTTTTCTTTGGGGGCGACCATGTGGGTGATGAACCAGTTCATGCGCGTTTCAATGAAACCGAATTGGCCGCTGTACGGCAAGCCGGCATAGTCCATGCCAGCCTTGATCGACTTGGCGTAGTCGTAGTGTTTCCACAGTGCGGTATCGTCGTCACCCCAGACATGGTTGACCACCAGGGTCTTGTTGACGGTGTCGTAAGGCTGTTTGCCGTGCATGACCTTGAATGGCCAGATGCGCGCATTGGGGTCTTTGGCCGAGCCGTCAATGCGGTTGAGGTCAAGCACCTTGGTGTCGTCAAACTTGTCGGTGATATTCACCGGGTTGACGATGCCGTTAAACCACTTGTATTCGGGGCGCACGTTTTCGCCGTACTTGAAGTCGCCCTTGGCGGCTGAGTAAGACAGGTGGCCGTGATCGTCTTTGACAAACAGAGGCTTGCCGTCGGGCCCCATCTTGCCGGCGGTGGACCAGTCCCACAGCATTTTGGTGGCAATGCCACCCCGGGCAAATTCGGGGATGTGGCAGGTTTGGCACGCCACTTTGTTGGCGTGGTTGTTGATCTTGGCATCTTTGTGCGGTGCCTGGCTGTGGCACGACTCGCAGGTGGCACGGTCATGATCGTCTTTGGGCAGGTCAATGCCGTGCGCATCTTTGGATCGGGTGGTGAAACGGCTGCCGGAAGGCTGGTGCGCGTTAAAGGTATGGCAGTCGGCGCAAGCCAAATTGGCACCGTCTTTGGCCATGTGCACATCCAGTTCGCGCGATGGTTTTTTCAGCGACGAGTCCAGGTCACCGTGCTTGACCGCATCACCGCCGCCGCCACTGAAGTGGCAGGCACCGCAGTTTTCACGGCCGGGTTTGCCAACGCTTTGCGCAATCTTGGTCAGGTCAGGCGCCTTGAACAGCTTCTTGCCCGGTGGGCCTTCTTGCGGCTCAAACTCGCGGTCTGCGTACAAGGGGTGGCCTGCATCAGTGCCAAACTTTTTATAGGTACCGGTTTTGTCGTGGCAGACCACGCAGTCCACGTTGCCTTGATCGGCGAAGTCAAAATTCTTGTCTTTCCAGCCGTAACCTGCGTGACAACTGGTGCAGCGAGGCTCGTTGGAGAGGGGTGAGCCACAAAAATTGTTGGCGGTGATTTTTTTGCCGACCGTCTTGCCGGTGGTCGGATTGACGGCCTCCCAGGTCCAGTGAACGCTCTTCATGACCTGATGCCCCGCCATGTTGTGGCAGCTCAGGCAGGCTTTGGTGATTTCAGGGCCGGTTTTGAACGGGCCCTTAAGGGCTTCGAGCTGGCTGTGGTCAGTGGTTGATTTGGAAGGTGGCTTGGCGGCAGTTGCCGCCGATGCCGCGCCTGCCGTGCTTGCGCTCACCGCTGGTGTAGAAGCCTGCGCTCCCAGCCCGCAGGCCAGCAAGCCCAGTACAAGCAGTTGTCTGACAGTGATATGCATGAAATCTCCGGTGTATTTCTTGGCAGGCAAAACAGATACCATCTTTATCTCATTGCCGAAAGTTGGCAATGCTACAAGCCGCTTTAATGATTCATTGTGATCTAGGTCAAGTCAAGTTGGACAAAACACAAAATCGCGACAGGGTTGAACGAGCCAGCCGCGCGCAGGGCAACACATGCCAGCGTGTTTACCACTGCAGTGCCAGGGTGCACTTGCGGGTGAGCCCATTGCCGCTAAACTCGTTGCCACGTCAGTCCAGAGTCAACGACACGGCTACTCCGGGTTGTGGGTGTCTTTGGCATGTGGCCGTCTCAGAGGGACGTGGCATCATTGGTAGCAGAATATGTACCGCTCGACGATAAGCAATACAGGAGAACAACGCATGAATACCAACCAACCTGGCACCCAGGGCAACGCCACCGCCTTGTTTGGCGACCGAATTATTTTGCTGGGCATCGGCCTGAGTGCCCTGACCAGCCTGATCCTGGGCTTCCAGTTCATCGACACCACCTTGTCGATTGGCGCCACATTGGCCCTGCTGGCCTTGGCCGCCGGGGCCTATGCGCTTGCCAAGGGCACGACATTGAGCAAGTACCTGCTGACATTTGTGCTGATTGGCATGGTGGTGCTGCATATTCAACTGGCTTTGGGCATGGTCGAATTCCACTTTGGCGTGTTCGTCACGCTGGCCCTGTTGCTGGTCTATCGGGACTGGCGCGTGATCGTGTTTGCGGCGCTCATTTACGCGGTGCACCATGTGCTGTTTGACCGGTTGCAGGCAGCGGGCTATGGCTTGTACTGCCTGTCGCAACCCAACTTTGCCATCATCATGCTGCACGCCGCGTATGTGGTGGTGCAGTCGGGAGTCGAAATCTTGCTGGTGCTGGGCATGGCCCGCGCTGCGCAGGCGGGTGATGAGCTGGGCTTGCTGGTGACCCGGGTCAACCAGCCCGATGGCATTGCGCTTGATGTGTCTCAGGTGGCGGCACTGACACCGGCGGGTGAGGCGCTCAAAAGCACGCTGGCGCGGATGGACAGCGCCGTGGCAGCGGTGCGCAGTGGTGCCCATGGCATCGAAACTGCTTGCGCCGAGATCGCCAGCGGCAACCAGGATTTGAGCAACCGCACCGAGCAAACCGCCAGTAACCTGCAGCGCACCGCCAGCAACATGGACAGCCTGACGCAAATGGTCAAGCAGTCAGCCGACAGCGCGCGCCAGGCCAACCAGCTGGCACTCAATGCCAGCAGCGTCGCAGCGCAAGGTGGCGCGGTGGTCAGCCAGGTGGTTGATACCATGCGCGGCATCAACGAGGCATCCAAACGCATCAGTGACATCATCTCGGTGATTGACGGCATTGCATTTCAGACGAATATTCTGGCGCTTAATGCCGCCGTCGAGGCCGCCCGTGCTGGCGAGCAAGGCCGTGGGTTTGCCGTGGTGGCCAGCGAGGTGCGTTCGCTGGCCGGCCGCTCTGCTGAAGCTGCCAAAGAAATCAAGACCCTGATCAACGCCAGCGTTGAGCGCGTGGCGCATGGTTCGCAACTGGTTGACCAGGCTGGCTCGACCATGAACGAGGTGGTGGATTCGATTCGCAAGGTCACCGAGATCATGGGTGAAATCAGCGCCGCCAGCAGCGAGCAGGCCAATGGCGTGGCCAGCGTCGGCCAGGCGGTGTCAGAGATGGATCAGGCCACCCAGCAAAACGCCGCGCTGGTAGAGCAAATGGCCGCTGCCGCCGGCAGCCTGAATTCGCAGGCGCAAGAGCTGGTGCAGACAGTGGCGGTGTTCCGCGACAGCGGCAATGCCGGGGGTAGCCTGCGCAGCATGCCGGCTCTGCCACGCAGCCCGACACCGACCACGATGCGCAAGGCCATGCCGGCACCGCCACCGCGTCCGGCACTGACGCGCAGCCCCAGCCGTCCGCCTTCCGCCAAAACCGGCGTGACCAGGTCGGCCTCGCTGCAACTTGGCCATGCCGCCAAGCCGGCAGCCAAACCCGCACCGACAGCCAAGCCAGCGGCAGCCAAATCAGTCGCCAAACCGATGGCAGCGCCGCCTGCCCCAGCCAAAGGCGGCGATGAGGATTGGGAAACCTTTTAAGCCGGCTCAGGTGGCTGGCTTGCGCATCAGCGTGCTCTTGCCAAACAGCGAGCCAATCAGGTCCACCGCCACTTCGGCAGTGCGATTGCGTTCATCAAACGCCGGGTTGAGTTCCATCACGTCGAGCGAGGCCAGCCGGCCCGTGTCGGCAACCATTTCCATGCACAGTTGCGCCTCGCGGTAGGTGGGGCCACCACGCACCGTGGTGCCCACGCCCGGGGCAATATCGGGGTCCAGAAAATCCACATCAAAGCTGACATGCAGGTGGGTGTTGGCATCGACCAGCGCCAAAGCCAGCTCGACGGCGGCGCGCATGCCCATCTCATCGATGTAGCGCATGTCAAACACCTCCAGGCCCGCCTCGTGCACCAGGCGCTTTTCACCGGCATCCACACTGCGAATGCCGATCTGGCGCACCCATTTGGGGTTGATGGCGGGCACCACACCACCAATGCCGGTGAGTACTTCAGGGCCGTAGCCGCACAGGCAGGCCACCGGCATGCCGTGGATGTTGCCGCTGGGAGTCAGCGTGTTGGTGTTGAAGTCCGCATGGGCATCGAGCCACAGCACGCGCAGCTTCTTGCCGGCTTCACGGCAGTGACGCGCCACCGCGCTGATCGACCCCAACCCCAGGCAATGGTCACCGCCGAGCAAAATGGGCAGCCGGGCCTGCGCCAGCTCGGCATACACCGCGTTGTGAACCGCCGTATTCCAGGCCACCACCTCGTCAAGATGCCGGTAACCGTTGACCGGGGGCAGCCATGGGTTGTGCGGGCCACTCAAGTTGCCCCGATCAATCACGCTCAGGCCAAGCTGCTCAAGTACTGGCATGATGTTGGCCACGCGTAGCGCCTCCGGCCCCATGCTGGCACCGCGGCTGCCGGCGCCAATGTCGGTGGGTGCGCCAATCAGGCTGATGTTGTATTGCATGACCGTGGCCTCTGAGTTTGAAAATTGCAGTGTAAATTGCGTGCAAACCCCTGAATCGTGAAGCCGCTCGCGCTGCACTGGGCCGGTTGGATTTTTTTGACCAGCGCGCTGGCTTGACCTTTAGGCCAAGCCCAGACCGGACCAAGCTGACGACGCTTGGGGAGCGGCACGCTAACATTCACCATCTATGTTGCGTCTTGCCTATCCTCGTTGTCTGCCCTGCCTGAAACTGGCGTTGCTGCTGTGCCTGGCACTGGCCAGCGCAGGGGCTTGGGCGCTGGAGTCGATGACGCTTCAACTCAAATGGACGCATGCGTTTCAGTTTGCCGGCTATTACGCGGCGATTGAAAAGGGTTTTTACAAGGAAGCCGGTCTGGATGTGCAACTGCTGGAGGCCGCGCCCGGCGTTGATCCGGTTCAGGTGGTGCTGTCAAACAAAGCGCAGTTTGGGGTTGGCACCAGCAGCCTGCTGCTGTCGCGCCACGCCGGCGCACCGGTGGTGGCGCTGGCAGCCATTTTTCAGCACTCGCCCCAGGTATTGGTGGCACGCAAGACGCAGCTGGTGCAAAGCGTGCATGACCTGCGCGGTAAGCGCATCATGTTTGAGCCGCAATCCGACGAGTTGCGTGCCTATCTGCGCCGGGAGGGACTGGACGATCGTGCCTGGCAAGCGCTGCCGCACAGCTTTCACCCGCAGGACCTGATCGACGGCCGTGTCGATGCCATGACCGCTTATGTGACGAGCGAGCTGTACGATCTGGATCGCGCCGGTCTGGAATATCAGGTGTATTCACCGCGTGCGGTGGGCATTGACTTTTATGGTGACAACCTGTTTACCACCGAGCAGCAAATCCGTGATCACCCCGAGCGGGTGGCGGCATTTCGCGCGGCCAGCCTGAAGGGTTGGCAATACGCCATGGCGCGCCCCGACGAAATCATTGACCTGATCCTGGCACGTTACTCCAAACAGCATCCGCGCGATTTTTATGTGTTTGAGGCGCAGCAGATGGCGCAGTTGCTGCAATTGGCGCTGGTTGAGGTTGGCTACATGAACCCCGGCCGCTGGCAGCATATTGCAGATACCTACGCGTCGCTGGGGCTGTTGCCGACAGATCTGAGCCTCACCGGTTTTCTGTACAGCAGCGCGCTTGCACCCACCGACTGGAGTCCGTATCTGCAGGTGGCTGCGTTGCTGCTGGCGGGCATGGCGCTATTGATCAGTTTTATTTTGCGCACCAACCGGCGTCTGGCGGCCAGTCTGGCCAGCCAGCAGGCGGCGCAGCAGGCGCTGCTGGCCAGCGAGTCGCTGTACCAGTCGATTCTGCATGCCTCGCCAGATGCGGTGGTGGTGACGGATTTGCACGGCA
>JAIFMT010000073.1 GCA_020048295.1 Rhodoferax sp. | reverse complement strand
ACATGAGGGCGTTTTACCTGGCATTTCCAATTCGCGACGCAGTGCGTCGCGAATTGAGCTGGACGCACTATCGGCTCATGCTGCGGGTGAGTGACGAAAAAGCCCGCGATTGGTACATGAACGAAGCCGCCACACAAAACTGGAGTTCGCGGGCGCTGGAGCGCCAGATCAACACCCTGTATTTTGAGCGCCTGCTGCTCAGCAGCGACAAAGCCAGCGTGACCGCCGAGGCCCATACCAACCTGGCAGCGCTACCCCAAATACCCCGCGAGTTTGTGCGCGACCCGGTGCTGCTGGAATTTTTGGGACTGCCCGGCACCGGCCAACTGCTGGAGTCCCGGCTGGAGCAGGCTTTGATGGACAAGCTGCAAGGCTTTTTGCTGGAGCTGGGCAAGGGCTTTGCCTTTGTCGCGCGCCAGCAGCGCATCAGCACCGAGACCAAAGACTTCTACATCGACCTGGTGTTTTACAACTACCTGCTGAAGTGCTTTGTGCTGGTTGACCTGAAAACCGGGGAGCTGACGCACCAGGATGTCGGGCAGATGGATATGTATGTGCGCATGTACGACGACCTGCGCCGTGGCGCCGATGACAACCCGACGGTGGGCATTTTGCTGTGCGACCACAAGGACCAGGCGCTGGTGCGTTATTCAGTGCTGCACGACAGCGAGCAGATTTTTGCCAGCAAATACCGGCTGGTGCTGCCCACCGAAGACGAACTGCGCACCGAGATCACGCGCGAGCGCCAAGCCATTGAAGATGCCAACCGCCTCAACAAGGACAGCCATGACACATCATCCTGAACCCTGGTCGATAGGCATCAGTCAGGTTGCTGCTGCCAGCCTCAAGACCCGCGTGGCCAACTTGCTTTGCCCAGTGAAAAAACAACAGGAAATTGGCCTTTAGCCCAATAAGGATGTGCGATGGCAGCTACTCTTTCAATAATCAATTCAACCCCACTGCATGCTGAAGGTGTCGGCACGCGCTGGGTTGCACCGGCGTTGGTGGGGGCGGCGGCGCTGCTGTGGCTGGCGGCCATTGGGGTGTTTGTGCGTTTCCCGCTGGCCGAGCTGCCGGTCTATTTTGCCAACCGTTACCTGGTGCTTGATGCCACCTCGCTGCTGTTCATTGTGGTCATCAACACGGTGTTTCTGGGCATTTGTGTGTATTTGTACTCGCGCGAGCGCAACACACCGGCGCTGATGCAGGACATCCGCTCACGCTCTGCACTGATGCTGCTGATGATGGCGGTGATCAACGTCGGGCTGATGGCCAACCATCTGGTGCTGCTGTGGGCACTGATTGAGTTCAGCACGCTGTGCGCCGCGCCGCTGGTGGCGCGTGGCGAGCTGCACAACCCGCGCGCCGTGGCCTGGCGCTACATGCTGTATTCGAGCATGTCGCTGCTGATCGCGTTTCTGGGCTTCATGTGCCTGACGCAATCGGCCAGCGTGCGCGGGGTCGAAATCAACTTCATGCTGGACCGCCTGGGCGAGTCACTGACCCACGCACCCGATGCCTGGCAGCACCTGGGTCTGTCGTTCATGCTGTTTGGCCTGGGCAGCAAGCTGGGGCTGGCACCGCTGTACGGCTGGTTACCCGAGACCTATGAGGCGGCACCCACCACCACCAGCGCCATGCTGGCATCCATCCAGTTCAACATCAGCGTGGTGGCGGTGTTTCGCATTTTGCAGATTTTTCATGGGCTGCAGGCCAACTTCATCTCGCAGGAACTGCTGGTGATGGGTTATTTGTCGCTGGTGGTGGCTGCCGTGCAGATCATGGCCAGCAGCAACTACAAGCGACTGATTGCCTATGCCTGCGTCAGCTCATCGGGCGTGATTGCGCTGGGGCTGTCGGTGGGCAAGGCGGCGGCTTACGGTGTGGTGCTCTACATCGTCAGCAATGCGTTTGTCAAAACCCTGCTGTTTCTGACCGCCGGGCGCATGCGCGCGGTGTATGGCACGCACGAGGTGGGTCCCTTGAGCGGTGTCATCCGCACGCTGCCGCTGGCCGGGCTGCTGTTCACTTTGGGCATTTTTGCGCTGCTGGGCTTTCCACCGTTTGCCAGTTTTCTGGCCGAGATGCTGATCCTGTCGGGCATTGTGCAGGCCGGCAATTTGATGGCCTTTACGCTGATGTGCGTGATGCTGACGGTGATTTTTGTCGCCACCGGGCGCACCGTGTTCCCGATGCTGTGGGGCCAGCCCAAGGTGCAGGTGCACGCGCCGCAGCAGCCGTGGCTGACACTCTTGCCCAAGCTGGGCTTTGTGGCGGTGCTGGTGATGCTGGGCACTTACACGCCCGCCGCGTTCACCGACCTGCTGCGCGCCGTGGCGGTGTCGATTGGGGGCTGAGATGACACACCAGACCCCCAACACTCTGTTGCAACCGTGGCTGCAATGCGACCTTGGCGCACTTGACTTGCTCCCGATAAACGAGCTGCTAGCGCAATGCCATCAAGCGCTAGAGGCCAATTTTCATCTTATTTCCCTGTTTGGCCGCGCGGCCCGTGCCCATGAGCCGGCCGGGGTGTTCGTCACGGCCGTGCTGCTGCCACCGGGCCAGCCGCTGCGACTACTGCGTGGCCACGCGGCACCCGGCCAGAGCTACCCGAGCCTGACCCCCGACTTTGCTGCGGCGCAGATTTTTGAGCGCGAGCTGTGGGAGCAAACCGGCCTGCAGCCCGAGGGCCACCCGTGGCTCAAACCGGTGCGCTTTGAAGGCGCGCGCCAGCAGCACATGGGCGAGTACCCGTTTTTCAAGGTGCGCGGCGCCGAAGTGCACGAGGTGGGTGTGGGCCCGATCCACGCCGGGGTGATCGAGCCGGGCCACTTTCGCTTCATGTGCCATGGCGAGCAGGTGCACCACCTTGAAATCCAGCTCGGCTACCAGCATCGGGGGGTCGAGGCATTGCTGCTGCGCCAGCCACCACAGCGCCAAACGGCGCTGGTGGAATCCATCGTCGGCGACTCGGCCGTGGCCTACGCCGGGGCCTGGTGCGCGGCCTTGGAGTTGATGGCAAATCGACCTGTAGCGCTTGCCACGCTTGCGTCACGCGCTATCGGTTTAGAGATGGAACGGCTGGCCATCCATCTGGCCACGCTGGGCGGGCTGGCCACCGACATCGCCTATTTGCAGCCCGCTGCCAGCTACGGGCGGCTGCGCACCGCCATCATCAACGCCAGCCAGCGCGTCAGCGGCAACCGCTTTGGCCGTGGCTGGATTCGCCCCGGTGCCGCCAAGCCGATTCATGAGGCGCTGCGGCAAGACCTGCTGGCCACGCTGCGCGCCTTTTTGCCGCATTTTCTGCAGGTCAACGCGCTGCTGCGCACCAGCCGCACGGCACAGGCGCGCTTTCAGGGGGTGGGCGTGGTCAGCACCCAAGCCGCGCGCGACCTCGGTCTGACCGGCGTGGTGGCACGTGCCAGTGGTCTGGCGCTGGACCTGCGCCACGCTCTGCCCGGCGCTTTTTACGCCAGCTACCCAACCCAGCCGCAAGCCCATACCAGCGGGGACTGCTGGGCGCGCACGCTGCAGCGCATGAGCGAGGCAGAAAGCAGCGCGCAATGGCTGCTTGAGCGGCTGTCGGATGCCACGCTGGATTTGACCCAGACGCCCGACCCGCACGCGCCCGGCGTGAGCGCGCCAGATTGGGCGCTGCAGCCCAACGCGCTGTGCGTGTCGCTGGTCGAAGGCGTGCGCGGGCCGGTGCTGCTGGCGCTCGAAACCGATGCCAGCGGCCAGCTGATCCACGCCAAAGTGCAAGACCCGTCGCTGGCCAACTGGTTTGGCCTGGCGTGGGCGCTGCGCAATCAGGCGATCTCGGACTTTCCGATCTGCAACAAGAGTTTCGATTTGTCGTATTGCGGCAATGATTTGTAGGCCACCCATGTTCAAAAGCATCGCCGTTCGCCGCTCCCAGGGCACGCAGTACATCCCGGACCTGTACGCCGCGCAACCCGGCGGTTTTCGCGGCAAACCGCTGATTGCGGCTGCGCCTTGTGCCCCCGGTTGCCAAGCCTGTGCGCAAGTCTGCCCCAGCCAGGCGCTGACGCTGGCCCCCGCTGCTGCGGACCCGGTGGCGATTGACCTGGGCCGCTGCGTGCTGTGTGGCGACTGTGCGCCGGTGTGCCCGGCGGGCAAGATCAGCTTTTGCAATGACGTCAAAATCTGCGCCACGCGACGCGAAGCACTGACGGTGAGCGCCGCGCACCCCGACATCGAGCCGTTGAAGGTCAGCGCCGCGTTAAAGCAGCGCTTTGGCCGCTCGCTCAAGCTGCGTTCGGTGTCAGCGGGCGGCTGCAACGGCTGCGAGATGGAAGTCAACGCCTGGGGCAATGTGAACTTTGACATTGGCCGCTACGGCATCGACATCGTCGCAAGTCCGCGCCACGCCGACGGTCTGGTGCTGTCGGGCCCGATCAGCCGCAACATGATGGACGCATTGCACATCTGCTGGGACGCCATGCCCGCGCCCAAGCTGGTGATTGCGGTGGGTGCCTGCGCCATCTCGGGCGGCGTGTTTGCCCAAAGCGAAGCCATCGGGCGCGAGTTCCTCGACAAATTTCCACCCAGCCTCTATGTGCCCGGCTGCCCGGCGCACCCGCTCACCTTCATCAGCGGCATCATGGATTTGCTGGGGATTGCGCGATAAAGGGGGCCGCACGAGGGTTCTTCAGCAAGCCACGGCCTGTCGCCAGTTTTTCACAATGGCAAGCACAGCCATCCATCCGCTCTGCTAGAAATACGTCGCCACCGCATCCACCACGCTGTAGTTGACATCCACCAGCGGCAACCAGCGCCATTTGTCAAAGGTGGTGCAGGGGTGCGAGAGCCCCAGGCAGACGCGGTCGCCCACTTGCAGCGCGGCGTGCGCCGGGCCGCTGCCAGTCAGGTAGGCGTGCTGGTCGTTGAGCTGGCTGATGGCCCAGTCGGGCGGTGCTGCCAGCAGGTCAAAGCTGCCACGCGGGCACAGCAGCAGGGGTGTCGGCATGGCCCAGTCGTAAGAAATATCGCGTTTGCCCACGGCCAGAATCGCCAGACCCGGCTCGGGGCACGACTGCACGTTGGCCCACACCTCCAGCGCGGCCTCCAGACCCGCGCCACAGCCGGTGCGCTCGGCCACCCTGCGCATCATGCGTTGGTAAGTGCCCTGATCGTGCGTGATGTAGCAGCCCGAGCGCAGCAGGCCGGTCACCGGGCGGCTCAAGAGCAGCTTCAAACCCGGCACCACCAGGTCAAAGATGGCCGACCCACCGGCGCTGAGCAGCACTGCATCGGCATCAAACAGGTCTTGCGCATCGCATGCCAGCGCCACCGCCTGCAGCAAGTCCATCAGCGCGCCGGCGTAGGGTGCATCCCGCGCGGTGTCGCCGCTGGCCCCCAGGCCTTCGTAACACTCCAACCCCACCAGTTGCACTGCCGCGCTGTCGTGCAGCCACTCGGCCAGATTCAGCGCCTGTGCCAGCGTGCGGCAGCCGGTGCGGCCACCCGGCACGCCAATTTCGAGCAGCACCTCAAAGGCCGATGCCGTGGGGTGGCGCTGGCGCCAGGCCTCGATCAATTCGAGCTGCGCCACCGAGTCCACCAAAAACAGCACGCGCAGCTCCGGCTGCGCGCGCTTGAGCTCGTCAATGCCCTGCAAATCAACATCGGCCAACACCTGATTGGCAATCAGGCAGGCGCGCGTGCCCGCTGCCACGCCAATGCGTGCTTGCGTGACCGTGGCAAAGGTCATGCCCCAGGCACCGGCATCGAGCTGGCGGCGAAACAGCTGCGGCGACATGCTGGTTTTGCCGTGCGGAGCCAGCGAGAGCCCGCGCGTGCTGGCAAAGTCCTGCATCCAGCCCAGGTTGTGCTGCAGCACATCACGCTTGATCACCGCCAGCGGCAGCGGCAAATCACCGCGCAGCACGTTCCAGCCCTGTGCGCCAATCTGCGACAACCGCAACGGCGCGCTGTGGTGCGGAAAACCTTTGAAGGTGTTGTCGATGAGCGGATCAAGCAAGGTGGACATCACACCGGCCACACCACACCGTGGTCGTTGAGGATGGCATCGAGCGGCATGTCGTGCGGCTCGGGCTCAAAGTCGGGCAAAAAATCGGTGCCAAAACCCAGCCCCACGGTAAACGGCCGGGGGTTCAGCGCGGCCAGCGTGCGGTCGTAAAAGCCGCCGCCATAGCCCAGCCGGTAGCCACCCGGGGCGTAGCCCACGCAGGCCACAAACAGCAGCGTGGGCACGATCACCTCGGTGTCTTTGGGTTTGGGGATGCCAAACGCATCTTCTTCCATCGGGCAGCCGGGGTACCAGGCGTGAAACGTCATGGTTTTATGAACTTTGTCCACCACCGGCAGTCCAATTTTGCGCAACTGCGGGCGCTCCACCAGTTCGCCGTCTTCCTTCCAGCGGTGCAGCGCGGGCAGCGGGTCAAATTCGCCCTTGATCGGCCAATATGCACCAATCACCGTGTCGGGCCGGCCCACCAGCCAGATGCGCATCACGCGGCGCAGCAGGTCAACGCGCTGCTCGCGGTCGGGCAGGCGCAAGCGGTTTTCCACCAGCGTCTTGCGCAAGGCTTTTTTGTAAATCGCCCTTTGTTCGTCAGAGTTATTCATAATCACCGCATGAAGTTCAGAAACATTTTGACATTGATTGGTGTGCTGCTGGCCGTCGCTGTGCCAGCCGCCGGTCGCGCGGCCAATCAGCCAGGCGACAGTGTGCTGCTGGAGATGAGCAGCGCGTTTGAAAAAGGCCAGTCCAAACGGCTCACCGAGCTGCTGCCACGCGCCCGTGGCCACCTGCTGGAACCCTGGGCCGCCTACTGGGAGCTACGTGCCCGCCTGGGCAGCGCCAGCCCCGATGAAATCAGCGCCTTTCTGAGCCGCTACCAGGGCACTTACTAAGAAGACCGGCTGCGCAACGACTGGCTGCT